>JACDBE010000061.1 GCA_013695075.1 Acidimicrobiia bacterium | reverse complement strand
GATGGCGTCCCACGACCGAACCGCATCGAAGGCGACATCGGCGGCGAACTCGGCGTTGTACCGGGTGATCCAACCGGTGTTGAAGTCGGCCACCACCCCGTCGAGATCGATGCCGAGACGCATCGCCGAAGGTTAGGAGCGGTGCGAATAGCGCAGCTCCTGCGGTTGGGGCTGGGGCCCCCAACCGCACCGCGATGAGCCGTCAGCCGAAGAGCCAACAGCAACGGTCGCCCCGCCTCCATCCCTCGGTCTCCTCACCCCACGTACGGTGAGTCGATCTCGGTCTCGATTCTCAGGGCCGCAACGCACGCCGGGCCGCGTGCGCCCGCGAGCACGATCTGATCTGACCGGCGTGGGTGGAATCACCCAGCCGGCGGCGGAGCCGGATTGGGTGGTACGGCCGATGCCGGATTGGCGGCCGGTCCGTACGTTGCTCAGGAAGCACGGCCATCTTGCTGTGTGCCCGCCCCGGCGGGCTCCGGCGAGGGAGAGAGCAGCAATGGACAGCGATCTTGGCTCAAGGCACGTCGAGCCATCATCATCGGTGGCGGTCAGGCGGGGCTGGCCGTGGGATACCACCTGGCGCAACGGGGACGGCCCTGCCTCATCCTCGACGCCGGCGACCGGATCGGCGACCCGTGGCGCCAGCGGTGGGACTCGCTGCGGGTGTTTACCCCGGCCCGTTACGACGGGCTGCCCGGGTGGCGTTTCCCGGCGTCGGGCTGGTCCTATCCCACCAAGGACGAGGTCGCCGACTACCTGGAGTCCTACGCCGCCCGGTTCCACCTCGATGTGTGCCCCGGAGAGCGGGTGGAACGGTTGTCGAGGGACGACGGTGGCTTCATGGTCGCCGCCGGGGAGCGGCGCTATCGGGCCGACCACGTGGTGGTGGCCACCGGCGGCTACCAGGCGCCGAGGATCCCGTCGTTCGCCGCCGATCTCGATCCCGGCATCGTCCAGCTGCACTCCACCCAGTACCGCAACCCGTCGCAGCTGAGCGATGGCGCCGTGCTGGTGGTTGGTGCCGGAAACTCCGGCGGCGAGATCGCCATCGAGGCCGCCGCCGCCCACCACACCTGGCTGGCCGGTCGGGACACCGGCCAGGAACCGCTGCGCGCCGGGGGCTGGGGGGACCGGGTGTTGACGCCGCCGTTCTGGTTCCTCCTGTCGCACGTATTGACGGTGCGCCACGCCCTGGGCCGCAAGGTGCGTCAGGACCTGTCGCACCGGGGTCTCCCGCTGGCTCGGGTAAGGCGCAAGGACATCGTTGCCGCCGGAATCGAGCGGGTGCCCCGGGTAGTCGGTGTAGCCGGCGGTAAGCCGCTTCTCGACGATGGCCGCACCCTCGACCCCGGCACCGTGGTGTGGTGTACCGGCTTCCGGTCGGACTTCTCCTGGATCGACCTGCCGGTGTTCGACGACGAGGGCAACGCGATGCACGATCGCGGCGTGGTAGCTGCTGCACCGGGGCTGTACTTCATCGGGCTGTTCTTCCTGTACGCCGGGAACTCGTCGCTGATCGGCGGCGTCGGCCGGGACGCCGCCCACATTGCCGCCCACATCACCGCCCACCAGGCGCCGCACGTCGCTGAGGATCAGGCGCTGAGCATTGCTGAGCACCAGGCGGCCGATGTCGACACCCGCCGGGCTCCCAACATCAGCGGATTACCTGTCACCCTGACACGTAGCAACCTGAGGTTGCTCCGGTCGATCAGACGGCGAGGTGCTCGCGGGCCATCTCCGGGTCGTTGACGGCGAGGGCGAACTGCTGGGTCTCGTGGTTGGTGCGCAGCAGGTACATGGCGTCGATGTTGATCCCGGTGTCGGCCAGCGAGGCGGTGAGCTCGGCCAGGGCCTCGGGCCGGTTGGGGACGACGGTGGCGATGACCCGGTGTTCGTCCCAGTCGAGCCCGGCGTCGCCGAGCACCCGGCGGGTGACGGTGTCGTCGTCTGCGACCACCCGGATGATGCCCAGCTCTCCGTTGGCGAAGGCGGCCAGCGCCTCGATGTGGATCCCGGCGTCTGCCAGCAGCCTGGTCAGCTTGGCCAGCTGACCCGGCCGGTTGGCCATATGGACCGTGAACTCGGTCATGGCCCGAGCATACGACGTCGGGCACGCTCCATGTCGGGTGAGAGCGGACCGGGGTCAGCGTGGTACCGGAGCCAAGGGACAACGTCCCCGTTAGCCTGCCCGCCGGTGAGCACCGACATCCGTCCGGCTGACGTCGACTCCTTTCTCGCCGAGGTCTATCCGGCGGCGCACGCCATGGGTCTCCGTTGCGAGGAACTGGGTGACGGCATGGCGGTGGGAAGGTGGCCATACGACCCGGCGGCGCTGCGACCCGGTGGTTACATCCCCGGTCCCACCCAGTTCGCCCTGGCCGACGTCGCCCTGTGGTACGCGGTGTTCACCGTCATCGGGGTGGCACCGATGGCGGTGACCACCGACCTGCACATCAGCTTCCTCCGCCCGGCGGTGGGGGCCGACCTGCTGGCCCGGGCCCGGCTGCTCCGGGTGGGGAAGGCCAGGGCGTATGGCGCCATCGACCTGTGGGTGGACGGCGAGCCGGACCGGCTGGTGTCGCACGCCACCGGCACCTACGCCTTGCCCGCCGCCGCGGACACGGCCGCGGGCAATCGGCCCGGGCCGCAGTGAGAGCGCCGGGCGGCGTGCGCTGACCGGCGCCTGCGCTTGGCAGTATCGAACACATGTTCGATAGAATGAGGGAGTGACCGGTTACGCCGAGCTGCACTGCCACACCAACTTCAGCTTCCTCGATGGGGCCTCGCACCCCGACGAGCTGGTGATCCGGGCCGCCGAGCTGGGGCTGGTGGCGCTGGCGGTCACCGACCACGACGGCTTTCGCGGGGTGGTCAAGGTGCACCGGGCGGCCACCGTGGTGGGGCTCCCCATCGTGTACGGGACCGAGGTGGGGATGTCGCCTCACCCCGAGGACGAGGTACACAGTGAGGAACGGTCCCTCCCCGGCCTCCGACCCGAACCCGACACCGAGCCTGGAGCCGACCGGCCCCGGCGGGGTCGGGTGCGGCGCATGCACGGGACCAAGCCGGTGGCCGAGCAGCCCACCCACCATGTGGTGCTGCTCGCCCCCGACCCTGCCGGTTACGCCGCCATCAGCCGGTTCGTCTCCTCCGGGCAGTACCGGGGTCGCAAGGACCGCCCGGCATATCGCTACCACGACCTGGCCGAGGCATCCCGGGCGGGGAACCTGGTGGCCCTTACCGGATGCCGCCAGGGGGCGATGCCGGCAGCGGCCGCCGCTGGGGACCTGGCCGGTGCCATGGCGGCCGCCGCCCGTCTGCACCAGCTGTTCCCCGACCGACTCTACGTCGAGCTGTGGCACCACGGCATGCCCGAGGACGACGTCCGCAACGAGGTCCTAGCCGAGGCGGCGGCCAGATTGCGACTACCCATCGTCGCCACCAACAACGTCCATTACGCCTCGCCTGGCGACGCCGACCTGTCCGAGGTGCTGGCCGCCGTTGCCGGGAGGCGCCCGTTGGACGCCGCCGACGGGTTCCGCCCCGCCACCGACCAGCGTCACCTGCGTTCCGCCGCCGACATGGCCCGCCGCTTCGCCCGGTACCCGGGGGCGGTGGAGACCGCTGCCGAGCTGGGGTCGTCGCTCGCCTTTGGGCTCCACCTGCTCACCCCCCGGCTTCCCGACTTCCCCATGCCCGGCGGCTTCACCTCCGAGGACGCCTACCTGCGCCACCTGGTGATCGACGGCGCCCGCACCGTGTACCCCGGCGAGGGGGCAGGCGGCATCGACCCCACCGCCCTGGCCCGCATCGAGCACGAGCTGGCGGTCATCGCCGGCCTCGGCTTCGCCGGGTTCTTCCTGGTGGCCTGGGATATCGTCCGCTTCGCCCGCTCCCGGGACATCTACTGCCAGATCCGGGGGTCGGGCGCCGACGCCGCCGTGTGCCGGTGTATCGGGCTGACCCGGGTGGACCCCATTCGCCTCCATCTGCCCTTCGAGCGGTTCCTCTCCACCGAGCGGGGCCGTCCCCCCGACATCGACATCGACTTCGAGGCGGAGCGACGCGAGGAGGTCATCCAGTACTGCTACCGCCGCTACGGGCGGGAGCGGGCGGCGATGGTGTGCAACGTCATCACCTACCGCGCTCGCTCGGTGCTGCAAGACGTTGGCAAGGCCTTTGGGCTCACCGCCGCCCAGGTCATCGCCCTCACCAAGTACCTCGACACCCGCAGCCCACAGGGGATCGCCGAGCATCTCGACCTCCCCGCCGGGCTCACCACCGAGCTCATCGTCGATGCCTGCGTGCGCCTCGACGGTTTCCCCCGCCACCTGGGGATCCACTCGGGGGGGATGGTGGTGGCGCAGCGCCCGCTGTGGGAGGTGGTTCCCATGGAGTGGGGGCGGATGGAGGACCGCTCAGTGGTGCAGTGGGACAAGGACGACTGCGCCGCCATGGGCATCGTCAAGTTCGACCTGCTCGCGCTGGGGGCGTTGAACGGGCTGCACCTCACCGTCGACGCCATCAGGGAGACCCACGGGGTCGACATCGACCTGGCGCTGATCGACCAGGAACCCGCCGTCTACGACATGATGACCGGGGCAGACACGGTGGGGGTGTTCCAGATCGAGTCGCGAGCGCAGATGGCAACGCTGCCCAAGCTGCGACCTCGCACCTTCTACGACCTGGCCATCGAGGTTGCCTTGATCCGCCCCGGTCCCATCCAGGGCCACTCGGTCCACCCGTTCCTGCGCCGCCGCAACGGTGAGGAACCGATCCGCTTCCCCCATCCCTCCACCGAACCCATCCTGACCAAGACCCTGGGGGTGCCGGTGTTTCAGGAGCAGCTGATGGAGCTGGCCCGCATCTGCGCCGGGTTCAGCCCTGGCCAGTCCGACCGGCTCCGCCAGGCGATGACCCACAAACGGTCGGGGGAGGAGATGGCCAAGCTGTCCGAAGAGGTGTACCGGGGGATGGCGGGCAACGGGATCGCGGGCGCCGCCGCCGACGAGATCTGGGAGAAGCTGCAGGGCTTCGCCTCCTTCGGCTTCCCCGAATCGCATTCGGTGTCGTTCGCCTACATCGTGTACGCCGCCGCCTGGCTGAAGTACCACTGGCCCGCTGAGTTCCTGTGCGGGCTGCTCAACGCTCAGCCGATGGGCTTCTACAGCCCCAACTCGCTGGTCCAGGACGCCATCCACCACGGGGTGGTCGTGCTCCCCCCGGACATCAACGTCTCGGATTACGACTGCACCATCGAACACCTCGACGCCGCCGAGGACGACGTGGTGGAGTACCTGGGGATGCGGTGGCGGCGGGGGCGGGGATCGGTGGACGATGCCCCCCGGGCGGCGGTGGCGCTGCGCATCGGGCTGCGCCACGTGCGCAACCTGGGGGAGGCGGAGATCGTGCGCATCGAGGCCGCCCGGCTCACCGCCGGGGTGTTCCGCTCCGCCGAGGACCTGGCGCACCGCACCGGGCTGCCCGTCGACGCCCATGAGGCGCTGGCGGCGTCGGGGGCGATGGCCAGCCTCGGGGTGGGGAGGCGGGAGGGCATCTGGTCGGCGGGGTCGCTGGGGCGGATGGGGCCCGGACGGCTGCCGCTGGGGGGCGGAGACCCACCCTCGTTGGGCGTCATGAACCGGGTCGAGGGGGTGCAGGCCGATCTGTGGTCGACGGGCATCTCGGTCACCCACCCGGTGCAGTTCGTCAGGGAGCGGCTCACCGCCACCGGCTGCCTGTCGGTGTCCGAGGCGCTGGCGTTGCGCCGCCACGGCAAGCGGGTCCGGGTGGGCGGGGTCGTCACCCATCGCCAGCGGCCCGGCACCGCCTCCGGGGTGTGCTTCTTCAACCTGGAGGACGAGACCGGGTTGCTCAACGTGGTGGTGCTCCCCCCGATCTGGGAGGCGAACTACGAGGTCGCCCGCAAGGCGGTGGGGATGATCGTGTCCGGGGTGCTGGAGTACCGCAGCGGGGTCACCAATCTGGTGGCCCACCGTTTCGAGCAGCTCCCCGTCGCCGCCGACCTGACATCGCGCGACTTCCACTGACGAGGTGGCTCCGGAGCAGCCGGGGTCCCATTTCCCCTCTCTCCGGGAGGGGTGGCTGCGGAGCAGCCGGGGCGGGGCGGGGCGTGGGCGTCGGGGCGCGGTAGGAGCCCCTCCGGCCTCGCTGTCGCTCGGCACCCCCACCACAGGGAGGGGAAACAGACAAGGAAGGAGAACAGGGTCCAGGGAAGGGCGCGTTAGTTTCGGGCGGCTAGGTCACTCGTTCGCCTGGCTCGGGGGCTACCACCTCGAAGGCGCCGGCGCCGGCATCGGCCAGTTCCTCGGGGGTCCCGGCCAGGGCGGGCATGGTGGCGTAGTGGATGGGCACCACCGTCGCCACGCCGAGCATGCTGGCCGCCCGAGCGGCCCCAACCGGACCCATGGTGTAGTACCCGCCGATGGGCAGTAGGGCGATGTCGGGGCGGTACAGCTCCCCGATCAGCGCCATGTCGCCGAAAACGGCGGTGTCGCCGGCGTGGTAAATGGTGGGCCCGTCCGGTATGTCGAGCACCCAGCCCGCCGCCTGCCCGCCGGGAGCCACGGGGCCGAAGCCGTCGATGTCGGAGGAATGCACCGCGTCGACCAGGGTCGCTTTGATGCCTCCAGGCCCGGGAGCGGTCCCCCCCTGGTTCGATCCCGAGGCAGTGGGTACGTCGTTGGCCGTCAGCCAGGTGGCGATCTCGTGGATGGCGAACACCGCGGCGTCGTGGGCCCGAGCCAGATCGGGGACGCCAGCGCCCAAGTGGTCGTTGTGGCCGTGGGTGATGTAGATGGCGTCGACTCGGTCCTGCTCCTGCTCGCCGTCGGGGCAGGCCGGGTTGCCTTCCAGCCATGGTCGACCAGCACCACGGTCCCGTCGCCCAGCCTGAGCCGAACAGCGGCGTGACCCAACCAGGTGAGCTCGACTCCTTGCAGATCCATCGCCTACCTCCTCCTCCCCTGAGAACGATCCTACGGGCGGGACGCTGAGGGTGAGGGTGACGAGCCTCGGCCACTCAACTTCAGCGGATTACCTGTCGCCACGACCTGCCACGACCTTAGGTTGGGTGAGAGCCCGCCTACCGGTAGCCGAGTCGGCGCAGGGTGGGGCCGGCCACCCTATTGACCACGAAGCGGTCGAGGGGGCCCAGCTCGGTGCGCCATCGGTCCACGCTGGCGGCCGACACCAGATCGAGCGCCTCGGGGACATCGTCGACGACGCCGTGGTGGTCGGCGCTGGCCTGCTCCAACACCGCCGGGTCCCATGGCTCGCCCAGGAAGTCCAACACCCGGCGCACCACCGGCTCGGTCGCCATCACCAGGTCCTCGTAGCGGACCTCGAGGTGGCGGCTGGGCGGGAGCTTGTCCACCTGCACCAAGGTCGCCTCCACCCGCTGCCGCCACTGCCGGGCGGCCGGCGCCGCTCGCCATCCCCACCGGTCCACCATCGAGCAGACCACGTCGCGGCCGTCACGGATGCAGTGGATGAACAGGGCGTCGGGCCACACCCGCATGATCTCGTCGATGACCACGGTGTAGTTGGGCGTCTTCTCCCCCCAGCGAACCTTGCCCCGTTCCGCCATGTAGCGGCGGTGGAGCAGTTCGAGCGCCGCCGCCGGATAGGCCAGCAGCTCGTCGTCGTGGTATGGGTAACTGTGCAGCGTCTTGGCGTCGACCACCGCCTGGATCCAGTGGTGGAGCACATTGGTCTCCGGGCCTACCGAGATGCGGGGATGGCTGTCGAGCAGGACTCGCAGCAACGTGGTCCCCGACCGAGCCGCCCCGACGATGAAGAAGGGGGGGGCCGTCGACGGCCCGCTGACATCGAGCCCGCACAGCTCCACCAGGCGCTCTACTGGTGAACGCCGGTCGGCGCTCAACGAGACCTCCGCAGCGCCTCCGCCACCGCGGTGGGGAGCACGGCTCTCGCCAGTCCCTTCCAGGCCAGCCGGGAGGACGGTTGCAGGCGGATGGCCCGGACGAACGACCCCATCGCCGGCCACCGTTGTCCGGCCTGCCGATAGAGATGGCCGAGCCGGACATAGTGGAAGGCGCCGAAGCGCGGGTCCCGCAGCAGTTCGGCATGTTTGGTGGCGAAGCGGCGCCGCCCGGCGATGCGGGTGGTGACCCTGATGTCCGAGGGCTGATCGGCGATGCCGTGGACGGCGAATACCCGGTCGATCTCCACCACCACCGCCCGCCATGCCAACCTCACCAGATAGTCGAGGTCCTCGGCGGCAGGGAGGCTCTCGTCGAAGCAGACCTCCTGATGCAGGTCGCGTCGGACGACCACACCGTCAAGGTGGGGCGGCTGGGAGGCGAGCATCCGCTTCAACGGGTCGGCCACCAGCGTCAGCCGGCCGGTCCCGTCCTGTTCTGCCCCCATCCACCCGGTACGGTGTACAACCAGGCTGGCCTCGGGGACCGTGGCCACCGTCGCCTGGAAGGCGTCGAGCTTGCCAGGAAGCCACCGGTCGTCGTCGTCGAGGAAGGCCACGAAGTCGCTGGTGAGGCTGGCCGCTCCCTGGTTGCGGGCGCTGGCTGGGCCGCGGGGGACCTCATTGCGGATTATGACGACCCGGGCGGCCAGGTCACCGAGCGACTCGGCGGCGCTGGGAGCGGAGGCCTCGTCCACCACGACCACCTCGAGGCGGGGATCCCCCTGGTCCAGTACCGAGGTCACCGCAGCACGCAGCCCGGCCGGCCGGTTGCGGGTCGGGATCACCACCCCCACCAGGTGGCTGTTGGAACCGGGGGCTCGCCTCTGCGTCGTTTGATCGTTGATGGCCAACATTCGCCAGAAGCCCCCGCGCAGGGATGACCCGTGCCAGGGTGCACGGTTCGGTTCGGTCCCGCACCTTAGGCGCTCGATACCTCCAGGAGCGATCATTCAAGCCGGCGCTGTGGCAAGATCGCGGCCACACCGATCGGGAGGGCCCATGCTGGCAGTGGAGGTGACAACGGCGACGCTGACCGCCTGGGGCGCCGCCGCCGTTCTGGTGGGATTCGCCCTCGGTTGGTTGCTCCGCCCGTGGGCGGTGGCCGACAGGATCAGCCGGGAACAGACCGAGATCATCGAGCGCCAAGCCACCCAGCTCAGTTCTACAGAGGAGGACCTTGCCTCGGTCAGTGCCCAGCTGGACACCGCCACCGCCGACGTCACCTCGGCCCGTGCCGAGGTGGTTCAGCTCCGCCAGCAACTGGACCGGGCGCGGGCGTCGCTGGCCTCCACCGGGGCCAAGCTCACCGAGTCCGAGGCCAGAGCAGAGGCAGCCGCCAGACCGGGAATCTGACGAGTAGCCCAGGCACGCCAATCGCCCGGTCGACGGCGTCATCTGGGGCTCCGAGTCGCCCGGCTCCGGCGTCACCCCCGGCGGTTCAGCTCGATGCCACCTTGTCCATGACCACCAGGGCCCGGTCTATGTCGCGGGCGTCCACCTCCAGGTTGGTCACCGCCCTGACGCCCGACATCGAATGGGGGAGCACCATGACCCCGTGGGCGGAGCACCGATCGACGAACTCGGCGGCGGGCATGGAGAGCACGTCGAAGTAGACCATGTTGGTCTCCACCGCCGAGGTGTCTATCAGCA
The DNA here is from genome assembly GCA_013695075.1 of Acidimicrobiia bacterium. Lineage (GTDB taxonomy): Bacteria > Actinomycetota > Acidimicrobiia > Spongiisociales > UBA5794 > JACDBE01. Next base: position 20,488 of record JACDBE010000061.1, on the reverse strand, counting down.
GCCCGGGGGTCTCGGCGATGCCGGCAGCGAGCCTGGCGGCGTTGGCATGGTCGTCCGCCAGCCGGGCGCGGTGGTGGTCAACGGCGTAGCGGGCGGCGGCCGCCATCAGTCCGGCCTGGCGGAAACCGCCGCCAAACATCTGCTTGAAGCGGCGGCCCCGGTCGATGAGGTGCTGGCGGCCCACCAGCGCCGACCCCATGGGGGCGCCCAGCCCCTTGGAGAAGCACACGCTGACGGTGTCGTACCCGGCGGCGAGCGCGGCCTCGTTCGTTCCCGAGGCGACGGCGGCGTTCCACAACCGAGCCCCGTCCATGTGGGTGGAGATGCGCAGCCGCCGCCCCTCGGCGGCTACTGCGGAGAGCTGGTCGGGTGGCCACACCGCGCCGCCGGCGGCATTGTGGGTGTTCTCCACGCACAGCAGGGTGATCGGCTGGTACAGGGAGGCGGGCACCGCCGGAGACGGCTGCGGCACGGCCTCGGCCACCGCCTTCGGGCCGAAGGTCCCCCGACGCCCGTCGAGGAACCGCATGGTGACCCCGGAGAGGGCGTAAGGCGCCCCCATCTCGTGGATGTGGATGTGGGCGTCAACGGCGGCGAGCACCACATCGCCCGGCTCGGTGTGGACCCGGATGGCCACCTGGTTGGACATGGTCCCGGACGGCACATACATGGCGTCGTCCTTGCCCAGCAGATCGGCCACCCGCCGCTCCAGGGCGAGCACCGAAGGGTCGTCGTGGTAGACGTCGTCTCCTACCTCGGCCTCGGCGATGACCCGGCGCATGTCGGCGGTGGGGCGGGTGATGGTGTCCGAGCGGAGGTCGACCAGCCGGTCATCGGGCATGGGCGTCACCCGGCGTAGTTGCTGGAGGCGCGCATGGTCTCGGCGATGTGGACGTTGACCAGCGCCGGCCTGCCGCTGGCCCGGGCCCGGTCGAGGGCCGGTCGCAGTTGCGCCGGTTCCTCCACCAGCTCGCCGTGGCCCCCCAGAGCGGTGACGACGTCGTGGTAGGGGCGTCGCCCCAGGTCGGCGGCCACCACCCGGTCGGGATAGAACATGCGGTGGAAGGTCTTAATGTTGTTCCACACCCCGTCGTTGCCCATTACCCCGATGATGGGGAGCCGGTGGCGGACGAAGGTGTCGTACTCGAAGCCGTTGAACCCGAAGCCGCCGTCGCCGAAGACGATCCCCACCGTCCGGTCGGGGGCGACCACCTTGGCCGCCAGGGCGAATCCAGGGCCGGTGCCCAGCGTGCCGGCCGGACCCGGTTCGAGGAGGTGGCCTGGGCTGGTCACCGTGATCCACCGTGCCGTGGTGGCCACGATGTCGCCGCCGTCGACGGCGACGATGGCGTCCTCACCGAAGAAGGCGCCCACCTCGCGGGCGAAGCGCTGCGGGGCGATGGGCACTGCGTCGCTGGCCGCCTCCGCCTCGGCGGCGGTGCGGGCCTCCGCCTCGGCGGCGGCGACCTCTTCGGCCCATCCGCTCGCAGCCCGGCTCCGGTCCGACTTGGCGAGCTGGGCCAGCAGCCGGCCCGGGTCGGCCACCACGGCGTGGTGGGCGGGACGGTTCCATCCCAACCTGGTGGGCTCGGGGTCCACCTGGATGACCGTGGCGGTGTCGGCGATTTTGCGCCCGTACCCGGTGCGGAAGTCCCAGTCGACCTGGAGGGCGAGCACCACGTCGGCATCGGCGAACGCCCGGGAGCGGGTCAGGCTCCCCAGCAGCCGATGCCCGGCGGGCATTGCGCCGCGAGCCCCGGCGTTGAGGAACACCGGGGTGTCGAACATCTCGGCGACGGTGAGCAGTGCCGTTGCCCCATCGCCCCGGACCCCACCACCGGCGAAGATCACCGGATGCTGCGCGCTGGCGAGGGCGGCGGCGATGCGGTCCACGGTCTGCTGGTCGGCGCCGATGGGCTCGGTGGCCCGGTACCCGGTGGGCAACGGGGTGCCGTCGTCGACCAGACCCGATTGCACATCGAGCGGGATGTCGAGGAACACCGGGCCACCCCGCCCGGAAAAGGCGTGGCGGGCGGCGATGGCGATGTAGTCGGCCAGCCGGGACGTCTCCCAGGCGGTGGTGGCCAGCTTGGTGATCGAGGCGAAGATGGGGGGGTGGTTCATCTCCTGCAGCCCGCCGGCATGCTCCTGGCGGATGAGGTGCCTGCCCCCGATGACCAGCATCGGCGTCGAGGACTGGTAGGCGTTCATCACCGCCGTGACCAGGTTGGTGACCCCCGGGGCCGCCGTCACCGCCGCCACCCCCAGCCGGCCGGTGAGCCGGGAGTAGGCCTCGGCGGCGTGGCCTGCGGTCTCCTCGTGACGGACGTCGACGATCCGTATCCCCTCCTCGACACAGCCGTCGAGCAGCGGCACGATGTGCCCACCGGTGAGGGTGAACAGGGCGTCGACCCCTTCGGCCCGCAGCGCCCGGGCCACTAGCCGCCCTCCGTGGATCTTTCCCATGTCCCTCGACCGTTCGTCGCCGCTGCGGGGATGGTACGTCGCCGGCGGCCAGCGGTGGACCGCTCACTACGACATGGCTGCCCCGGCCTCAAGTGCGGCAGGCCGCTGGCATCGCCCTCCGGTCAGTCGCCGGCCGGATCCTCGCCATGGTGGTCGGGCTGGTCCTGTTCGTCGGCCTCGGCGTCGGCCTTGGTGCGATGCACCGTACCGTCCGGATGATCGGGCGGTGCGTAGATGGAGTACAGCTTTAGATGAGCCTGTCCGGTGTTCACCACGTCGTGCCACGTTCCACCGGGGACCACCATCGCCCAGTCATCGGACAGGTCGTGCTCCTCGTCGACGGCGTCGCCGGTGCGGCCCAGTCGCAGGGCGGCCGTCCCGGATTCGATGCGGAGGAACTGGTCGAGGTGCTCGTGCATCTCCCACCCGATGTTCTCCCCTGGCGCCAGCGACATCACCGTCAGCTGCACGTTGGCCCCGGTGAACAGGACACGGCGAAAGTCGGTGTTGTCGACGGTGGCCTCCTCGACATTGCCGACCCAGCCCATAGATTCAATGTTGTTGTCGCTCACTGGGTCCAGTCTAGGTTTTGCGCCGTTCCGGCGACGTCCTGGTGAGGTCAGCCTGCGGCGAAGTGGCGAGGCTGTAGCAGGGCCACCAGCTCGCCGGAGACGTCGCCGTCGTTGGCCCACGATGCCCCCAGCATCAGGTCGATGACGGCCACGGCGGCGGTGCGCATCGCCGTCGAAGCCCCGGTGAGATGTGCCACCAACGCCCCCCAGATGGGTTGGTGCCCCACCACCATCAGCCGTTGCACCGCATCGGGTGTCTCGCCGATGACGGCGAGCACATCGGCGACGTGGCAGTAGTACAGGCGGTCGTCTGCGGTGATCGGAGCCGACCAGCCTCCTGCCTCGGCGACCAGCTGGGCGGTGGTGCGGGCTCGGCGGGCGCTCGAGGTGATCACCAGGTCGGGTTGGAGCCCGGCGGCGGTGAGGACTTCACCCATCGTCTTCGCCGACGCCACCCCCCGCCGGTTGAGGGGACGGTCGTGGTCGGCGGTGCCGCCGGCGGACCAGTCCGACTTGCCGTGGCGCATCACCAGGAGTTGCTTCACCCGTTCTCCATCGGCGGAGGCTACCGGCGCCCACTGGGCTGTCGGATCGAAGTCACACCTCGACCATGACCTCCGACAGGGGTTTACGGGCCAGGTCGGGGACCATGCAGTCGGCCGCCGGATACCCGATCGGGAACAGGCACATGGGCCGCTCGTTCTCGGGCCGGCGCAGTAGCCCGGTGAGGAACGCCATCGGGCTCGGGGTGTGGGTGAGGGTGGCCAGCCCCATGTGGTGGATGGCGGCGAGGAACAGCCCGGCGGCGATGCCGACGCTCTCCTTCACGTAGTAGTGGTGCCGTCGGACACCGTCGGCCCCCACCCGGTAGCGCTGCTCGAACAGGACCACGATCCAGGGCACCGTCTCCAGGTATGGCTTGTGCCAGTCGGTACCGAGCGGCTCCAGGGCCGCTCGCCAATGCGCCGGTAACCGCCCACCCTGGTAGTTGATCCGCTCCTCTTCCTCGGCAGCGAGCCGGATGCGTCGCTTCACCTCCGGCTTCCCGCTGATCACGAAGGTCCACGGTTGCATGTGGGCACCCGAGGGGGCGGTGGAAGCGGTGCGCACCGCCAGCTCCACCAGGTCCCGCGGCACCGGGTCGGTGCTGAACATCCGCACGCTGCGACGGCGGTCCATCTCGGCAAGAAAGTCCCCTCCGCGCCGACGCATCTCGTCCTCGGGCAACCGGGGTGGTCGATAGGGGATGGTTGGCAATGGCATCAACCGAGCCTACGTGGACTCCTGGGATCCGAAGTCCCGGGGGTGTAGAGCCCTAGGGCTATCATATGCCAATGAGTGTTCGTACCCAGACGATGGTCCAACTCAATGACGGGCTGGTCAGGCGGCTCGACGAACGTGCCTCCCGCACCGGCGTTTCCCGCTCGCACCTGATCCGAGAGGCGATCGAGGCCTACCTAGCGTCGGACCGTGAATCCACCATCGACCAGAAGATCATCGACGGTTACACCCGGATGCCTCAGGGCGGCGCGCACGACGTCGACGAGTGGGGCGACCTGGGTGCCTGGGTGACCGGGCTGACGGTCGAGCAGATGCGCCACCTCGACCAGGAGGACGCCGAGGCGGACCCATGGTGAGCCGTGGTGGCATCTACTACCTGGAGCATCCGGAGTGGGGACGGCGACCGGTGTTGGTGCTCTCCCGCGACCGCGCAATCCCCGTACTGAAGCGGGTCACCATCGCCTCCATCTCACGGACGGTGCGCGGCATCCCCAGCGAGGTGGTACTCGACGTGGAGGACGGCATGCCAGCCCGGTGCGTTGTCAGCCTCGACAATCTGGGTGAAGCTTGGAAGGCAATGCTCACCGACGAGGTCACCACCCTCACCGCCGGAAGGATGGACGAGGTGTGCCAGGCATTGAACATCGCCGTTGGCTGCGACTGACGAGCCTACGTCGACCACAGGTTCAGGCGTCTCACCTCGATCGAGCCCTTGGCCAAACGCCTGTCGTCCTCATCCTCGGGGTGGGTCTGATCGGCCTGGGCTACAGCATCTGGACCAGCGCCGCCTGAACGCGGGCGGGCAAGGACGGTCACCCATCGACGGAATCGCTCCCGAGGACGATGACCTGAATGCCCGTGAGGCTGCGTGCTGCTGAGGCGAGGCCCCGGTCTTTGGTAGCGAGGGGCTCATCGAGTCGCTCGGCGAGGGCAACGAAGAAGGCGTCCGCGGCGGTGAAGTTGTCGCGCAGCGCCCAGGCACGATCACGCAGGGGCAGCGCGGGGAACAACTCGAGCGGGAAGTCGCCCAGGTCCTCGATGGCCCCGCCGGCTCGTTCGGCCCCCATCGACCGCCGTTGCACCTGACGGCGCAGGACGGCGACTGCCTCGAAGACAACCAGGTCTGGTGCGGCGACGGTTCCTTCCTGTCTGAGGAGCCGATCCACCTGTCCCGACGCCTTCTCGCCCACAAGGAAGTCGACCACCCCTGACGTGTCGAGGACGGTCACTCTCCGTGGTCACGGAGATGGCGCACCGACTGCTGGCTCGCCTCGTCCAAACGAACGGTCCCACGGGTGTGAATGCGAGCGGAGAGTTCCTCAGGGGTGGGTCGGTAGGCCGATCGGGTCAGGAGCGAGCGGACATACTGGGTAAGTGTGGTCCCGGAGGCGGCAGCCCGGGATTTGAGGACGCGGTGCACTTCCTCCGGAAGGTCACGAATCTGAAGAAGAACTCCCATACTCTGCGGCAGCATAACATACTCCGTGAATACGGCCGCTACCGACCCAACGGAGAAGACAACCCTCGCTGCGGACACTTGTGTCAGGTGAATTGGTTGGTTTCCGGCGGCGGTAGCCTCCCTTGGCCGTCCCCGGCCACGGGGACTCCACCGTTCATTGGGGAGCTCGCATGACCATCCGAACCCGCCGCTTCTTCCTCGTCGCCGTCGCCTCCATAGCCCTGGGGGCGTGCGGTGGTGGCGATCTCAGCGTCGAAGATGCCACCGCTCAGGCCTGTACGACCCTTGACCGTATGGCGGGATCGTTGGCGACGCTGACCGAGCCGGGAGGAACTGTCGACGAGATCCAGGAGGCGGGCAGCGCCATGGCCGAAGATATGGCCGGCCTGGGCGACAACGTACGTGAGGCGCTCGACGACGACACCCTGGCCCAGCTGGAGCGGGCCCAGAACGCCTACCGCCGCACCCTCAGCGAGTTGGGGGAGGCGGCCGGGGCCGATGAGATCGCCGAGGCGCTGTCGGACGTTGGTGCCGACCTGCAGGCTCGCTACGACGAGGCGGTGGCCTCCTTAGGCTGCTGAGTCACAACTTGGCGACGACGTGGTCGATGGCGGCGGTGAGCGTGGCCACGTCATCGGGGTCGATGTTGGGAAAGCAAGACAGCCGCAGCTGGTTGCGTCCCAGCTTGCGGTAGCCGAAGGTGTCGACGATGCCGTTGGCTCGCAGCACCGCCTCGACGGTGTCGGCGGACACCGATGGATCGAGGTCGATGGTGACCACGGTGGGGCTACGCATCGCCGGATCGGTGACGAACGCTTGGGCGTAGTCGCTGGCCTCGGCCCACCGGTAGATTGTTGAAGAGGAGCGCTGCGAGCGGTCGATGCCCCATGCCAGCCCGCCAGCATCGAGCATGCGCTCCACCTGCCGGGCCAGCAGGAACAGCGTGGCCAGCGCCGGGGTGTTGTAGGTCTGGTTGAGCTGTGAGTTGGCCACGGCCAGCGGCAGGCTGAGGAAGGCCGGCATCCAGCGCCCGGACGCCCCGATGCTGCCGATGCGCTCGATGGCGGCCGCCGAGCACAGCGCCACCCACAGCCCACCCTCGGACCCGAAGGCCTTTTGCGGCGAGAAGTAGTACACGTCGAATTGCGCCGGATCCACGTCGATGGCCCCCGCCGCCGAGGTGGCATCGACCAGCACCAGCCCTTCTCCGTCTGGCCGGATTATGGGCATGGTGACCCCGGTCGAAGTCTCGTTGTGGGTAAAGGCGTATGCGTCGACGTCGGCGGTGGGCCGCGGCTGGGGGTGGGTGCCCGGCTCGGCGACGATGACATCCGCGTCGTCGAGATGGGGGGCGGCGGTGGTGACGGCGGCAAACTTGGAGGAGAACTCCCCGAAGACGAGATGCTGGCTGCGCCGTTGGATCAACCCGAACGAGGCACAGTCCCAGAAGGCGGTGGCGCCGCCGACACCGAGGACCACCTCATAGCCGTCATCGAGCCCGTACAGCTCGGTGAGACCTAGGCGGATGATCCCCACCATCGATCGCACCGTCTCCTGGCGGTGGCTCGTCCCCATGAAACCGCTGCCGGTAGCGGCCAGCGCGTCAAGGGCGGCGGTGTCAACCTTCGACGGGCCTGAGCCGAACCTGCCGTCGGCGGGGATCAGATGGTCGGGCAGGGCGATGGCAGGGATGTCGGACATGGTTCCTTCGATGGCGGGTCGGGCGTTCGGTAGCTACTGCCAGGCTACCCCGGGGGGCCGCAGAGCCAGGCAGCGCCACGAGTATGGTGCGGTCATGAGCGAGGTCTCCCGCCGGGTCGCCGCTCTGGAGGAGTCGGCGACGGTCGCCATCACCGCCCGGGCCAAGGAGCTGCGGGCCTCTGGGCGACCGGTCATCGGGTTCGGGGCAGGTGAACCGGACTTCCCCACCCCACCGGCCATTGTCGAGGCGGCCCGGGAGGCGGCCCTCGACCCGCGCTTTCACCGCTACACCCCCACCGGAGGCCTGCCCGAACTGCGCTCGGCCATCGCCGCCAAGACAGCGCGCGACTCGGGTCTGGCGGTGACCCCGTCGCAGGTGGTGGTCACCAACGGCGGCAAGCACGCCGTCTACACCGCCTGCCAGGTGCTGCTCGATCCCGGCGACCAGGTACTGCTCCCGGCGCCGTACTGGGTGTCCTACCCGGAGGCGGTGCGGCTGGCCGACGCGGTGCCGGTCCCCATCGCCACCGACCACGCCACCGGCTATCGGGTCACCGTCGACCAGTTGGAGGCGGTGCGGACTGAGCACACCAGGATGCTCATCCACGTGTCGCCATCCAACCCGACCGGGGCGGTGTACCCCGCCGAGGAGGTGGAGGCCATCGGACGCTGGGCCGTAGAGCACGGTATCTGGGTACTGACCGACGAGATCTACGAGCACTTGGTCTACGGTGTGGAGGCATCGTCGCTGCCGGTGGTCGTCCCCGAGGCGGAGGAGTGGTGCGTCGTTGTCAACGGCGTCGCCAAGACCTACGCCATGACCGGGTGGCGGGTGGGGTGGCTCATCGCTCCGGCGGCGATCGCCACCTCAGCCATCACCCTGCAGTCCCACCTCACCTCCAACGTGGCCAACGTCAGCCAGGCGGCGGCGCTGGCGGCGGTGTCCGGGCCGCTCGACACCGTCGCCGAGATGCGCACCGCATTCGATCGGCGGCGCCGCACCATGCATCGCATGCTCAACGAGATCCCCGGGGTGACCTGCCCGGAACCCTTCGGTGCCTTCTACGCATTCCCCTCGGTGGCCGGGCTGCTTGACCGACGGATCGGTGAGTCCACCCCGCGCACCTCCCTGCAGCTGGCGGCGGTACTGCTCGACGAGATCGAGATCGCCGTCGTCCCGGGCGAAGCATTCGGAGCACCGGGCCACCTCCGCCTGTCGTACGCCTTAGGCGACGACGACCTGGTAGAAGGCATCACCCGCCTCCAGAAGCTGATAGCCCGCTCGTCTTGACACCCGACTCGACCCTTTCCTTTCCGGAGGGGAGTCGGACGAGGGCTACAGGGAGGTGACGACTTGTTCCCAGACGGGGGTTTTCGGGTCTAGCAACTCGAAGTGGCCGGTTTCGGGGTAGATGGCGTTGACGGTGATCCCGGCGGCCTCGGCCGCTTGCACGTAGCGGGTGCTGAACTCGACGGGTACTTCGGTGTCTGCGGTGCCGTGGACGAGGATCTGGCGTCCTCGTGCCGGCTCGGCGACGGGAGACATCGGCCCGGTGGGATCGTGCCCGCCGGCGAACTGCGCCGGGCTGGGTGCCCCGGTACCCAGCTCGATGGCCCAGGCCAGATCGGTGATGGGGGCCAGGGCGACCACGGTCTCCACCGCTGTTGCCCGCCCGGCTACCAACGCCAGCTGCCCGCCGGAGGAGTGCCCGAAAACGGTGACCGACGACACCTCTCGGTGCGACACGATGTGGGCAATGGCGGTGGCCACGTCGTCGACACTGGCCGGCCATCCCCCGTCACATCCCAACCGGCGGTACTCGACGTTGGCGGTGACCCATCCCCGGGCTGTGAGGTCGACGGCCAGGGTGTCGCTGGTGTCCCGCCCCCACTCCCGACGCCAGAAGCCACCGTGGACGAGTACCGCCACCGGGTGCGGACCGGGGTCGTCGGGGGCGCGCACATCCATCACCTGTTCGGGATGGTCACCGTAGGCAATCGTGTGTGGCATCGCCGCCGCCCGGTTCACCAGCAGGCGCAGAGCGTCGCGGTAGCCGACGACGCCCCGGCCGAAGATGGACCCCGCCACCACCGGGGCCAGCACGGAAACGGCTCGCCACGGTTCCCGGGCGTGGATGTTGGACAGGTGCACCTCGACGGCGGGTACCTCGGCGGCGAGCAGGGCGTCGTGGATGGCGTACGAGGTGTGGGTGAGAGCGCCGGCATTGATCACGATCCCATCGGCGGAGGTCCGGCACGCCTGGATCCGGTCGATGAGGTCACCCTCGCGGTTGGACTGGAAGGTGGTCACCTCCAGCCCGAGCCGCTGCCCCCACGCCACCACTCTGGCGTCGACCTGCTCCAAGGTGTCGGTGCCGTAGATGTCGGGTTCCCGTCGGCCCAGCATGTTGAGGTTGGGGCCGTTGATCACGTCGATGCGTTGCACCGACCGAGGCTACCGACCTCCGGACCGCCCGGTCAGCGCCCGATCCTGGCGTAGGCCCGTTCGGAGGCCAGCTTGGCGTCGTGCCACCACGGTTCGTTGACGGCATACCAGTCGATGGTGGTCCGCAGCCCGGCACGCATGTCGTCGTAGCGGGGTCGCCAGTCGGTTTCGGCGCGCAGCTTGGAGGAGTCGATGGCGTAGCGCAGGTCGTGTCCGGGGCGATCGCCGACGAGCTCGAACCAGTCGTCGGGCTTGCCCATCAGCTGCAGGATCATGGAGACGATTTGCCGGTTGTCCCGCTCCCCGTCGGCACCGATCAGGTAGGTCTCACCCATTCGACCCTGTTCCACGATGGCGACCACCGCATCGTTGTGGTCGTCGACATGGATCCAATCGCGCACGTTGCGCCCCTGGCCGTACAGCTTGGGCCTGATCCCCCACAAGACGTTGGTGATCTGGCGCGGGATGAACTTCTCCACGTGCTGGAAGGGCCCGTAGTTGTTGGAGCAGTTCGACACCGTGGCCCGCACCCCGAAGGAGCGCACCCAGGCACGTACCAGCAGATCGGCGGCACCCTTCGACGCCGAGTACGGGCTCGACGGGTTGAGGGCGGTGGCCTCGGTGAAGCGCTGCGGGTCGTCGAGGTCGAGGTCGCCGTAGACCTCATCGGTGGAGGTGTGGTGGAGCCGTTTGCCGTGGCGGCGCACGGACTCCAGCAGCCGGTAGGTGCCGATGATGTTGGATTCGACGAACGGCCACGGGTCGGAGAGCGAGTTGTCGTTGTGCGACTCGGCGGCGAAGTGCACCACCATGTCGGTGGCGGCCACCAGACGATCGACCACCTCGGCGCTGGCCACGTTGCCCTCGACGAAGTCGATGTGCCCGGCAACCGGCTCCAGGTTGGCCCGGTCCCCGGCGTAGGTCAGCGCGTCGAGCACGGTGATCTGCCAATGGGGTCTGGTGGCGGCGACCCGGAGCACGAAGTTGCTGCCGATGAAGCCGGCTCCGCCGGTGACCAGGACTCTCATGACGGCACCCAGGCTAGGGGCACCAACCCTCAACGTGGCTCACCCGGAGTCACTTCCGTCGGGGCCAGCTCAGTGGCCAACTGGACGATGTGGTCTGTGAGCAGTGCGGGTTCGAGTTGGTAACGGTCGGAAAGGGTGGCGATCACCGCCTCCATGGCGGTGTCCACCGTCACCGAGGACACCACATCGGTGAGGGCGCCGGCGGTCTCGGGACGCCAATTCAGCCCCAACTCGGCATACACCGGCACCAACACCCGCCGCACCAGATCGGGACGGTCGACCACCACCACCCCGCCGATGTGGGCGGCGTGGCGGGCCAGCCGCTGCCCCACCCCCATCAGCTTGAGCCGGCCATCGTGGTGGACGCTCCACGTGCCCGGGCAGTACTCACCGGCGATCTCACCCACCTCGGACGGCACCCCCAGCCGGGCGAAGGCGTCGACCATCACCGACGCCAGGGTGCGGAACCGCTCGGTGATCCCGGGCCGGGGGTCGTCGACGGGAATGGTCCAGGCGAACGACAGGGTGTGCTCGGTGAACACCGCAGCCCGGCCCCCCGCCATCCGCTCCACCGAGGCGAACCCGGCGGCCGTAGCCGCGGCGACGGCGGCGGGGTGGCGGCGGTCGATGCTGTCGCGCTTGCCGAAGGCCACGACCCGCCCCGCCACGTAAATGCGGAAGGTCTCCTCCAGGTTGCCGGCGGACGCCTCGAGCAGCATGGCCCGGGAGATGGCGGTGTCCAGCCACGGGGGATGGTGCCGCCCCTCGGTGACCAGCTGGAGGTGGCGCCGCATCGCCGCAGCGTACCGGCCACCGTTGGGCACACCCGTGGTGGGTGAGCCTGCTAAAGGGAGGGCACCGGTAGGCTTTGTGATGGAGGCGCGGGTGGGACCCCGTGTGGTGGGCGGCTTGGTGCACCGGTCGGGTTGGATGGCCTCGGAGAAGGTGTTGATGGCGTTGCGGCGAAGGTTCGCTCCGGTGATCGTCGTGGTGTTGACGCTGGCCGGCTGCGGCGGCGGCGGCGGGCTGCTCGACACCTTGGGGGAGCGGTCCCACGAATACGTCGAGGGCACCACCACCATCGCGCCGCCGACCACCGCTCCGGTGGCATCCACCGGTGGAGTCGGCCTCAAGAGCATCGGCGAGGGCGTTGCCTGGTACAACGACGGCATCGGTGGCTCCAACTCCAACGAGGTGGCGGTGGTGATCTCGGCGGTGTGGCGGCGCGGCGACGGCGAGAACCGGTTCATCCAGGCCACCGCCCGCGAGATCTCGGTGGCCCTCCCCGGTGTCCAGTTCCTGTCGAGGCTCCCCGGGAACTCGACGTCGATCACCAGCCAACTGGTGTACGACACCGCGTCGGCCACCCTCGACGTCGGGGTGTCCGCCGCCTTCGGGGTGTGGGCCGGGACCCCGTACGAGGTGGCCGAGGATCGTCTGGTGGTCCTGCGCATCGGTCAGGATGTGAGCATCGCCGCCGATACCGACAGGGCGGTGGTTGAGGTCGACGACGGCGTCAACCTCATCTGGAGCGACGGCCTGTACCAGTACGAGCTGTTCTGCGCCCAGCTCCTCACCGAGAGACAGTGCCACCGCATCGCCGGGTCGTTCCGGCCGCTGGAAGCAATGGTGACCTCCGCCGTCGCCGCCGGGTGACCGCAGCCGGCCGGTGGCACCCGCCGGGAGCCCGCCGGGGTGGGTAGTACCGTGACCGGCCAGCCGACGAGGTGGTTGCGTGTTCTCAGGTGGATGGGGATGGTCGTACGTCCGGTTCGACGAGACCGGTGACCAACCCAAGTTGGACCGAGCCCTGCTGAGCCGGGTGCTGCGCTACGGCGCCCCCTACAAGGCCAAGATGGCCATCATCCTCGCCACCATCCTGGCGATCTCGGTGCTGGCGCTGGCCCCGCCGCTGATCATGCGGTCGCTGATCGACGACGCCATCCCCGACCGCGATCTGCGGCTGGTCACCTTCCTCGGCATCGCCATGGTGGCCATCCCGCTGGTCAGCGGTGTCCTCGGCGTTCTACAGCGATGGGCGTCATCGGCGGTGGGCGAGGGCATCATCTTCGATCTGCGCAACCAGCTCTATCGCCACGTGCTCGGCATGTCGCTCGGCTTCTTCACCTCGACCCGAACCGGTGAGCTCATGTCCCGGCTCAACAACGACGTGGTCGGCGCCCAGCAGGCGGTCACCGGCACCTTCATCACCCTGGCGGCCAACATCGTGGCGGTCGTGACCACCCTGGTGGTGATGCTCGGCCTGGAGTGGCGGCTCACCCTGCTGGCCATGGCGATCTTCCCGCTGTTCATCGTCGCCTCCCGCCGGGTGGGCCGGCTGCTGCGGGTGGTGCGCCGGGACCAGCTGGAGCACAACGCCACCATGAACGCCCACATGCAGGAGACCCTGGGGGTGTCGGGAGCGCTGCTGGTGAAGCTGTTCGGACGCAGCCACGACGAGGAGCAGCGGTTCTCGGGCGAGGCGGGGGCGGTGCGGGACCTGGGGGTGCGCCAGGCCACCATCGGGCGTTGGTTCTTCATGGCTCTCGGGGTCATGGGGGCGCTGGGGTCGGCGCTGGTGTTCTGGACCGGAGCCGTGCTGGTCATCGAGGGCGCCGTGTCGGTGGGGACCATCGTGGCGCTATCGGCGTATCTGGGGAACCTGTACGGCCCGCTCACCGCTCTGTCCAACGCCAGGGTGGAGTTCGCCACCTCGTTGGTGTCGTTCGAGCGGGTGTTCCAGGTGCTCGACATGGAGCACGACATCGTCGACATCGACACCCCGGTGCGCCCGGTGCGATTCGAGGGGGCCATCGAGTTCGACGGCGTCTGGTTCCGCTATGGCGGCACCGGGGGACTGGAGACGGTGCGGCGTACCTCCAGCCGGTCGGCTTTCCAGCTGGCGGAGTCGATCCCGTCGGACCGGGGAGCCGAAGCGTGGGCATTGCAGGACGTCAGCTTCCGCGTCGAGCCCGGGGAGTTGGTGGCGTTGGTCGGGCCCAGCGGCGCCGGCAAGACCACCACCACCTACCTGGTGCCCCGCCTCTACGACGTGGATCGGGGGGCGGTGCGTATCGACGGCCACGACGTGCGCAACCTCGACCGAAGTCACCTGGCGGACGCCATCGGGGTGGTCACCCAGGAGGCCTACCTCTTCCACGACACCATTGCGGTCAACCTGCGCTACGCCAAACCGGATGCCACCGACGCCGAGCTGAGAACGGCCGCCGAGCTGGCCAACATCGCCACCCTCATCGAAAGCCTCCCGGAGGGGTACGCCACCGCGGTCGGGGAGCGGGGCTACCGGCTCTCCGGTGGCGAGAAGCAGCGCATCGCCATTGCCCGGGTCATCCTGCGCAACCCGCAGATTCTCATCCTGGACGAGGCCACCTCCCACCTCGACGCCCACAGCGAGGCGCTGATCCAGGACGCCCTGGAGCGGGTGATGAAGGGACGGACCTCGCTGGTTATCGCCCATCGCCTTTCCACCATCCTGTCGGCCGACCGCATCCTGGTGATGGAGGCGGGCACCGTGGTGGAGTCGGGGGGCCACGCCGAGCTGCTCGCTGAGTCGGGTCTGTATGCCTCGCTATACCGCACCCAGTTCGCCAGGGCGACCTGAGGACGGGCGGTTAGCCTGTCGGCCGTGATCACCTCGCCCGATCGGACACGGTGGCGGAGCCTCCGAACATTCGTCGGCTGGCTGCTGGTCGCCGCTTGGGTACTGGGGGCCTGTGACAGCGCACCACCCACCGCCTCGGGGTACTTCGACGACCTGGCCGGCGAGATGTCCGAGTTCTCCGAGGCGATCACCACCCAGCAAGAGCAGTACGGCTCGGATCTCGCCGGTGAACTCGACGAGCTGCACGGCGCCACCGACTTCGGCGACCTGGAAGCCGTCGACGAGTTCTTCGATCAGGCAGGTGAGCTGGCCATCGTGAGGACCGCCGACCTGTTCTCCGAAACCGGAGCGGAGATGCGGGACCTGATCGAACGGCTGAGCGGTCTGCAGCCCACCGCCGGTCTGGCCATCGCCCACGACGACCTGCTCACCGCCGGTGCCGGGCTGATCAGCGAAGTGCCCGCCGCCACCGAGACGGTGCGCAACCTCGATTCGATCGACCAGTTGGCGGAAGCGCTCGACGGCTCGCCGTATGCCACCGCGGCGCAGCGGTTCTCCATTGCGTGCGCCAACCTGAGCGAGGCGGCGACGGCGGCGGGCGTCACCACCGAGCTGACCTGCCCCCAACCGCTGGTCGTCGCCGCCGTCTCGTGACCGGAGACCGGCCGCCGCACCCGATCCCCGTCGCCCCCGCTCTGGTTTTGCCCATCGTGTCGGCGATCGTCTACGACTCCATCGACCGTCGCCGCGTACTGCTGCAGCGGCGCGACAAGCCGGGTGAGCCGGTGCGGGGCCGGCTGGAGCTTCCGGGGGGCCGCTGGGAGGCGGGGGAGCGGCCCGACGTGGCCATCGCCAGGGAGATCCTCGAGGAGACCGGCATCGTGCTCACCGCGGTGGCTGCCGCCGTCACCGTCCGCCGCCACCCCGGAGACGGCGCCACCGCCACCGCCCTCCCGCTGGCGGTGGTAACCGGCATCGTCGGCGCCTACCCGTCGCTACACGTGCTGTTCGAGTGCTACGGGGAGGGCGAGCCCCGCCCAGTTCCCGAAGAGACCAGCGATCCCCGATGGTGGCCAGTCGACGAGGTGGTGGCGCTGCTCGACACCGACCCGAGGGCCTTCATCCCCCACACCGTGGCCATGTTGCGGGCGGGCCTCGACGCCCTCAGTCCTCTTCGGGAGCCTCCACCCTGACCGGAGGGGGCAACACCAGCACCGGTCGGGCGCACTCCAGGGTCACCCGGGCGGACACGCTCTCCCAGGCCGACTGGTGAAAGATGGGTCGGGTGGCACCGAGCAAGACGACATCGGCCTCCAGCTTGGTGGCCAGCCCGGAGATGGTCGCCGCCGGGTCCTCGCCCTCCAGATACACCGACGCCGCCGGGATCCCCTCGCCCTCCAGGGCGTTGAGCAGCGGCTCGCACATGCGCCGCCCTCGCTCCTCGACGTAGCGCTCCACCACCGACTCCTGAGTCGGGGAGGGCCGGGCGTCGCTCCCCGCGGCGTTCCAGTCGTCGGCACCCAGCTGGTCGAGGAAGCTGCGGGGCACCTCGATCACCGTGGTGACGGTCACCTTGCCGTCACCGCCGATGAGCCTTCGGGTGAACTCCACCACCTGGTCGGCGCCGAGCACACCCGACGTTGCGATGAGCACATGCATGGCGTGATGGTACGCGAAGCCGCTGCTCGAAGTGACGGCCGGTTCGTCCCGTCAGAGAAGCCAGAGGAGTCCGCCGAGGCCGATGGTGCCCAGCGCCCTGCCGTAGGGCTGGCGCATCCGGCCCAGGACGTCGGCCTGCTGAACCCGTTCGACGATCAGCCCCTCCGCCAACCGCACATAGTCGAAGAAGCTCGCCCGAGAACGCCTGGTTGCCGGCGCTCCATACAGAGGACCGGTGGCGGTGCCGAACACGGTTCCGCGAACCAAGGCGACGTCACGGTTGCCGGCGACTTCATCGGAGTTCCACTCGCAGGTCAGGAAGCCCCTGCCAGATCTCTTGCAGCGATGCCTTGGCCCCGGTCCAGGGCACGAACCCACCCGGAAGCCGACACTCGCGGTAGCGACCGACGTCGACGAACCGTTCGGCGGCTTCGAGGTCCTGGTGATTGATGGCGTCGAGGAACCCCAGGTAGACGTCGGCAGCTTCACCGGAGCCATCACGGAGGACCCGTAGCTGATCGGTCACCCTTGCACTGTATTGATCTCGCCCTACGCCAACGTTCTGCCTGCTCGGGCCTGCCGCCTGACAGGCTGACTGGGTCGCCAGGGATCGAGCGACAACACCCAGGGGCGAGCACCGAAGGGCCGGTAGGCTCGCCCCTCCACGAGGAGGTGATGGTGAGCGATGCCGTGCCCGCCGAGACGCTGAACAAGGTGCTGTGGGCCATCCCCAACGTGCTGTGCCTGATCGGGTCTCGTCACGGCGACGAATGGAACGGGATGACGCAGAGCTGGGTGACCCAGGTGGCGATGGAGCCGGTGCTGGTGGCCGCCTCCGTCGACGTCACCGCGGTGACCAACCGGCTGATCACCGATAGTGGGGTGTTCACCGTCAACCTATGGCCTCGGGAGGACACCCGCCCCTTCGTCAAGTTCTCCAAGCCGGCCACCAAGGAGGGGATGACGCTCAATGGTCGCCCCATCCGGGAGGGGTCTACCGGCGCCCCGGTGTTCACCGAGGCGGCGGCGTGGCTGGAGTGCACGGTGTGGCAGAAGGTCGCATGCGGCACCCACGACCTGTTCCTCGGCGAGGTGGTGGATGCCGGCATCGCCGACGACGAGGCGGTTGGGCTGGTCGCCAGGATCGAGGACACCCGCATGAAGTACGGGGGGGTCAAGCGAGGCGGTCAGTGACATGGCGGGGCGATCACACCTCGACGGTGGTCTGATCAACCGGGTCGATGCCGGGCATGCCTTGGTCGATCCAGGCGGTGAAGGCCACCTCGTTGGGAATGTCCATCCCGGCGGTGGCAGCCATCAGGTAGCGGTGGTGGAGGAAGTCGCAGTACCGCTGCACAGCGTCGACACCGGGTGCGGCCTCGGCAATCCGGTTGAGCAGCGGCTCGAACACCTCGACCCTCCAGCGGATGGCCCGCACCGACTTGCCGGTGGCGCTGGTGCGATCGCCCACCGCCTCGTAGTACTGAAGGTCGCTGAGGATCTGCCGGGCCTGAGCCTCGGCGGCCTCGATCCCGGTGAGGTCGTGGAGTCTGGTGCTGTGGAAGGTGCGACCCCCAACGCTGACGCTCAGCTTGAGCCGCCGGCCCGGTCCATCGGCGTAGGGGAGCAGCTCGATGTCGCCCACCTCGAAACCGAGGTCGTTGAGCCGCTCCACCTGTTGGCGCACCCGGAATCCCTCGTCGACCCCGATCACCACGGTTTCGGTGAGCTCTGCCCACAGGGCTCGGTACACCTCGGCGACGTCCTCGCCCAGGGTGAGGTCGGCGTCGTCGAGGTCGAGACCCTGCTCGGCGGCGATGTCGGCCATGCCCCCGGCCAGGTTCACCACCATGATGTCCAGGTCGTGCTGGCGCTGGCCGGTGCTCAGCTCGTCGTGTAGCTCGCTGGTCTCGGCGTCGATCATCACCGCCTGGATGGCACCGGCGTCGTAGCGGTACAGCAGGTTGGACAGCGAGCAGTCGCCCCAGTAGCAGCCGGCCAGGTGGAGTTCGACGAGCAGCCCGGCAACGGCGTCGAGCATCTGGCGCCGCCGCGGCCCGAAGTTGCCTCCTGAGATCAACTCCCGGTAGGTGAAGGTGAACTTGACGTAGCGCGTGATCACCGCCGCCGAGAACTCGCGATCGGGGGTTACCCACCCCCGATCGACCAATCCCACCGCCTGGCCCACCGGGCCCACCCGGTGCTCCAGTGCACGCAGCGTGCGGTACTCATGTCTGGCGAGGCGCCGCGGCAGCTCCTTGACGGCGTAGATGTCGTCGCCGAAGGCGACGAAGCGGACCACGTGGCGGTGCAGACCGGTGGGCAGGTCGACCAGGTGGGGGTCGTCCCAATCCTCCAGCGGCGTTTCCCACGGCAGCTCGAGCAGTGACGGATGCCCCGGTCGGATCGACAGCGTGGGGGTTGACACCGCGGGACATTAGCCCGCAGGGGGCTTGGCGGCCGGGCCTGGCCGGCGGCTGAGGGCGTATCAGATGGGCTCGCCGGCGGTCGTGTTGCGAAGCGCAGACAGGAGCACTCCATGGCCCATGGGTCCGCCGATCTCGGTAAGCACACCCCCAGATCTACCTTCTACGACGAGGGCCGATTCGGCCGCCTGTTCCCCACCCTGCCGCCGTTCGCCGCCGATCGAGGACGTCAGGACCGAACTCGGTGCAGGCTTCCCCACAGACGAAGTCTTCGCCGAGGCGCAACGCATCGTCCGTTGGCATTGCCGGTGGACTGATCCAAGGCGACCGCCAGTCCTACCTGCGGCAGGACTCTGACTGGGCGCCGACGTACGGCACCGATGGCGAGTCCGGCTTCGTTGATCTGTTCACCGCCGCCGGGTGGTGGCCGCCATCGCCTGAGCGAGCCAAGGCCCTTTGTCTGAGCGCGATGGAACCAGCGGTCGGTCCCCGGCACAACGAGCCCGCGAGTACGGCTACACCGATATCGACGGCGCGCAACCCAGTTGGACCGACAATTGGGTGTCGCGTCGGTTGGCCCCTCCTGGTCGACGATGCGTGAAGGCGGCGAGGTGCGGCGGTGCACAGTTAGGGTTCGGTGAACGGCTGCACCCAGAGGAGGTCACGGATGGACACCCAGCCCGTTGACACCGTGTCCTCGTTGCGCGACGACATCCCTGACTGAAGTCGAGCCTGCGCAGCGTCGGCACTCCATTCTTCGCAGTCAGGAGTGCTCATGCCTCTCGGCAACAACATCGATTACCTGTGGCGCGGCGCGTTCTCGAACATCGAGATTCACGCGCTCCACGCTGTCGCTTTCAAAACCCGCCTCTATGACGAGGCCGAATGGAACTGGGTTGAGCAGTGCGACGAACATAGCCTCGGATGGGTCGTCGCACGACACGAGGGCAGGTTCGTCGGCTTCGTCAACGTGCTGTGGGACGGCTTGGTCCACGCATTCATCGAGGACGTCATGGTCGACACCGCCGTGCGACATCGCGGCATCGGCGTGGGACTCGTCCACGCGGCTCGTGATGGTGCCGCGGCCGCTGGCTGTGAATTCCTCCATGTCGGCTTCGATGAGGATCTGCGCTCGTTCTACATCGACGCCTGCGGGTTCAGCCCGGCTGGCGGGGGGCTCATGGAGCTCAAGTAGTTCCACCGCGCGGCGTGATCGCTGGTGATCGTCGTGGACACCTCAGCCGTGCTCGGCCGGCCGGGGTGGTAGCCGCCATCGCCTGAGGGACCGGGTAAGGTCTGGTTCATGTCGACCTTCCCCCAACGGATCGAAGTCAACGAAGGGACCCGGGTGGACATCACCTGGGACGACGGCACCGAGACCAGCTACCCGGCTCGCCAGCTGCGGGTGGCGTGCATGTGCGCCGGATGCCGGGAGCCGGTGGGTCAAGCGGCGTTGCAGGCGTTACTCGCCGGCGACGATCCGATCACCATCACGGAAACCGCCCTGGTGGGCGGCTACGCGCTGCGCTTCGTGTTCGGTCCCGACGGTCACGGCACGGGGGTGTACCCCCTCGAAGACCTGCGTGCGATGACCGAATCGACCGCCCAATAGCTGCCGGACCACCCGACCGTCCGGGATGACTCACTGATCGTTGGCTCATGGCGGTGCCCACCCCCCGACGCCGACAGCTCGTAGTCCTAGTCGCCGTGGTCGTGCTCACTGCTGTCTGCGCCGGTGAGGCAGGCCTTCCCGATCCCGCCGAGCTGCCCGCCGCCGAGGGTCCTCGGCTGCTCGTCATCGGCGATTGGGGAGCAGGGAGCGAGGCCC
>JACDBE010000320.1 GCA_013695075.1 Acidimicrobiia bacterium | reverse complement strand
GGTCAGCCCTGAGGCGAAGGCGGCCATCGGGCGAGTCCGGGAGGGGGCGCGGTGGGATCACGCCGGTGAGCGGTACTTCGACGGCGAGGTGGAGCCCTGTATCAACGGCGGGGCTCTGGCCAACGCGGCCTACTTCGGCGAGGGCGGCGACGGCATCGTGGAGACACTGCTGGCGACCCGGCTTCCCGACGGGGGCTGGAACTGCTGGGACGAGGACGGCACGAGCCGGTCGTCGTTCCACTCCACGATCTGCGCCCTCGAGGGCCTGTGGGAGTGGGAGCAGGCCACCGGCGGTACCGCGGTCGCTACGGCGGCCCGTGTCGAGGCCGAGGAGTATCTGCTGGAGCGGCGCCTAATGCGACGCCTCTCGACCGGCGAGCTCATCGACCCGCGCTTCACCATGCCGTCCTTCCCGACGCGCTGGTATTACGACGTGCTGCGGGGGCTCGACTACTTCCGCCTGGCACGGCCAGAGCGCGACGATCGATGTGCGGACGCCGTCGAGCTGATACGCGGCAAGCAGCTCCCGTTCGGCCTGTGGAAACTCGAGCTCACCCACCAGGGCCCGACACTGTTCGAGATGGAGGCCGAACACGAGGGCTTCCCCAGCCGTTGGATCACCCTCACGGCGCTCCGTGTGCTCACATGGTGGGACGGCCCACGGCCATGATCACCCGGAGCTGAGACCAGCGCTGGAGCTCGCGACCAAGCGTGTTGAAGACCGGGGCCATACGCCAGCCTCGTTGCTCGTCGTCTCGTCCATCGACCTCGAGATCTACTGCGACGCTCCGACGGTCGAACCGGGGTTCACCCTTGTGAGCGAGCTGGCCAGACAGCCCGCGATCTGGAAGATGCGCTTCTCGAACGAGTTGGATCGCCCCGATCAGGGTCTCTCCTGGCAGCTCCGCTACCGCGACGACGACGCTGAAGCTGGAAGTTCGATATGTGGCTCTACGCGACGAAGCGTGGTTGACGGCCTCGTATTCGTGCGGTGGGTTGAGTATGCCATTTGATGCCGTGGCGGCCGAGGAGGCGGCGGCGGTAGTTGGTGGGGTTGGTGAATCCGTGGGCGGTGCGGCGGGTCTTTTCGATGAGCATGTGGGTGTTCTCGACTTTGCCGTTGGAGGCGCCTGCGCTGCGGTGGTAGGCGAAGATCTCCTCGGCCCAGCGGCTGACGGTGCCGGCAAGGCGGATCAGCTCGGGGATGTCGGTGTCGGCGCACCACAGGTAGAAGGTGATCATGCGGCGCCGGGCGTGAGCTTCGCCGTTGGCGGCGAACACGTCTCTGAGGAGCTCTTTGGCGATGAAGCAGGCGGAGACCTCCCCTTCGGGGTCCCCGACGGCCAGCAACGACTGCATCCAGGTGAACCGTTCTGCGGTGAGCCGTTCGTAGCCGGTCAACAGGACTCGGCGGGCCCGGTACAGCGGGTCGGCTTTGTGGCCGCGGTGGCCCAGGGTCTGGTTCTGGATGCGGCGTCGGGCGTCATCGATGGCCCGGTTCGCCAGGCGGATGGCGTGGAAGTGGTCCACCACCAACGTCGCCTGCGGGAGGTGTTCTTCGAGGGCGGCCCGGTACCCGGCGGATGGGTCCAGGGTCGCCAGGCGGATCCCCTCGCACCATGCGACACCGCGTTCAGCCAGCCACCGGTCGAGCACATTCCGGGAGCGGCCCTCGATGACGTCCAACAGCCGTCCCCGGTCCAGGTCGACGATCTGGGTGCTGAACGTGGTGCGCCGGGTTGGGGTGGCGTTGAGGAACCGTTTCTCATCCACCCCGATGGCGGTGACCCCATCGAGACGGGCCTCGTCTGCGATGCGAGGATGGGTGTGGTCAGCGACCGCCTGGTCGGCGGCGTGCCACCCCACCCCAAACTCGGCTCCCGCCGCCGCTATTGACCAACCGTCGATGTTCACCATGTCCGCCACCCGGCGGCGGGCCCGTTGGGTGAGCGCCGCCCTAGGAGCGATCTGGTCGCTCCTCTCCGACCAGGTACCCACCGCGCAGTCCCGCTCGGGGCAGCGCCACCGCCGCTTGGCCCACACCA
>JACDBE010000054.1 GCA_013695075.1 Acidimicrobiia bacterium | reverse complement strand
TGTACGGGGACTTCCGCCGCCTCCACCGCATGGGCCTCATCGCCTGCGTGTACCGGGCCTCCGAGTGGCGCCACAAGGAGATCGAACTGGCCGCCCACGACCTCCTCCAGCATCTCGACAACGCCCGAGCTTGAGCGGCCGAGTCGGCTGCTTCTCGCTCGATTTCCCTTCCACTTTTGCGGGGAGTGGAAACAGGAGCGGTCGATGGAGACTGCGGAGCTCCGGCATCCCTCCCCGCATGAGCGTCCCACCGGGCACGGCGGCGACCGGACCGTGGTTCAATCGCCCGATGCTGATCGAGCGGCGCCCCGGTCCCGGCGGAACGCTGGCCATCCGCAGGTTCGAGGGCAGCCGGCCGACGATCGTGGCACTCCACGGGTTTGGGCTGCATGGAGCCCAGTTCGCACCGCTGGCGGCGGTTACCGGGTGGGCAATCGACGCTCCCGACCTGCCCGGGCACGGGCTGACGACCATCGAGCCCGTCGACCTCGACACCACCATCACCGCTCTCGCTGCCTGGATCGAGGACACGGGCCATCGGCGGGTGCTCGGATACTCGCAGGGAGGACGGCTGGCGCTGCACCTAGCCTGGCGTCGGCCGGACCTGGTGGAGGCGCTGGTGGTGGTCTCGGCAGGGGCCGGGCTGGAGGGCGAGCCATTGGAGATGCGTCGGGAGATCGATGAAGCTGGCGCCAGCCGCATCGAACGTGACGGCGTCGGTGCCTACCTGGACGGCTGGCTGGACGATCCGGTGTTCGGGACCACCCGGCTCGACGAGCCTTCCCGCACCGCCGACCGGGCACTGCGCATGGAGAACGCCGCCTCGGGGTTGGCGGCGGCACTGGGTGGTCTCGGTCAGGGTGCACTGCCCAAGGTGCCGGTGGAGGCCCTCGCCTGCCCCATCCTCTGGATCGCCGGCGCCCTCGATGCCGGCTACGTTGCGATCATGGCGACGCTGGCGGCCTCCCGCGGCGACGATCTCGTGATCGTCCCGGCAGTGGGACACAACGTCATCGCCGAGGCTCCCGCCGCCATCGCATGTGCCGTCGCCGCCTGGTCGCCGCCGCATGCATCCGGATGTCTGGGACCGAAACGCTAGGAGCGACCCGTTCCGGCCACGAGAGAGGGGGCGGTGTGAGCGGTAGGTCGTGCTGGTGACGGGTTCGTGCTCACACCGGCCCAGCGTGGGGGGCGGTGTGAGCGGTAGGTCGTGCTGGTGACGGGTTCGTGCTCACACCGGCCCTGAGTGGGTCGAAGAACCTATGGCTATGGCTTGGTGAGACGCGACAGCAGGTCGACATAGACATCTGGCCTGGTGAGGATCGACTCGTGGCCGGCGTCGACCTCGATGACCTCGGCGGCTTTGGTCAGCTCGGCCAGCTCCCGCTGCGCCGCCGTTGGCACCACCCAGTCCCTGGTGTTGACCACGACGACGATGGGGATCCGCAGCGCACCGACCCATCCCCTGGAGTCGAAACGCCACGCCGCCGATCCCGCTTGGAAGTACAGGTAGGGATCGCGCCGCCGCAGCGCATGATCCAGCCAGCGAGCCTCGGCCGGGTCGATCCCTTGCTTGCGTCGCAGCAGCCCCTCGGTGATGCGGGTGGTCTCGATCGAGCTGATATGTCCTAGCCCGGACCCCAGCCAGAACGAGGCCCGCGCCGCCAGCCGCCGCACCGGCACCGGTCGGGCGGCGGTGGCCGCCAGCACCAGGCGGTCCACCAGCCCGGGATGGCGGCGGGCCAGCTCCTGGGCCACCATCCCGCCAAGCGAGTAGCCCATGACCGTGACCGGCGGGGTGTCAACGGCGTAGAGGATCCCGGCCACCTCGTCGGCCAGGTCGGCGATCTCGTAGCCCCCACGGATCCAGTCCGATTTGCCGTGGTTGCGCAGATCGGGGACCAGCACCCGGCGGGTGGCGGCCAGCCGGTCGATCACCCGCACGTAGGTCATCTCGCCGTCGAAGCTCCACCCGTGGATCAGCACGATGGGGGTGGCGTCGGGCGGGCCGGCCTCACGGATGAAGAACTCGGAGTCGCCAACGAACACCGTGCGACCCGGCACCCGTAGCGGCCTCACCTGGGGTCCGGTGAGCCGCGGTGACGGGTCGGGCCCGAACATCCGCCACAGCGCCCACCCTCCCAGGCCCAACTCCATCAGCCGACGCAACCTCACGACCACGGGTCGATCCTGATCGCGTTGTTGGCCACCGGGCGACCTGTCCCGTCCTCCACACCGCGAAGCTACCCCCTCTCCCGCTGCCGCGCAGCCACCCCTTGGGGGTGCCGAGCCTGGCGAGGCGGGGAGAGATTCTTCGAGGCGGGGAGGGCTTCTTCGCGCCCGACGCCATCCCCTCCCCGGCTGCTTCGCAGCCACCCCTCCCCCGGGGAGGGGAAAAGAAGGGCGGTGCCGAGCGGAGCGAGCCGGGAGGGGATGCATCGGGACCTAGCATCGGGACGCCCATGAAACTCCGCCTTCTTCGACCGCGCCTGCTGACCGAGGGTCTACGTGACCTGGCGCGACGCCGCCCCGAGGAGGCTGGGGAGTACATCGACGCCCACCACACCGAGTGGGAGGAGCTGGTCGGC
This sequence comes from Acidimicrobiia bacterium, assembly GCA_013695075.1. Lineage (GTDB taxonomy): Bacteria > Actinomycetota > Acidimicrobiia > Spongiisociales > UBA5794 > JACDBE01. The sequence continues at coordinate 2,296 of JACDBE010000054.1, read as the reverse complement.
GACGACCCGGAGAACGCCGCCGACATCCTCGAGGCGTTGGATTCGCGCACCGCCGCGGACCTGCTCATCGGGCTGGAGGCGGGAGACATCGGCGAGGTCCTCGACGAGATGAACCCGGAGGCGGCTGCCGACATCCTCGAGGAGTTGTCCCCGTCGGCAGCGGCGGTGGCCGTCGCCGAGATGGACGCCGATCAGGCGGCAGACCTGCTCGCCGCCCTCGACGACGACGTCCGCGACGAGGTGCTCGCCGCCATCGACCCCGCCGCCGCCGCCGAGATCGCCGAGCTGCTGGGCTATGCCACCGACAGCGCCGGTGGCCTGATGACCCGGGAGGTGGCCGCCCTACCCGTGGGGCTGACCACCGGGGAGGCCATCGAGCGGCTCCGCCAGATCCACGACGAGCTCGGGTCGAACATCTCGTACGTGTACGTCATCGACGACGACCAGCGCCTCAATGGGGTCATCTCGTTCCGTGACCTGGTCTTCGCCCGGCCGGGGCAGGGTCTCGACGAGGTCATGGTGGCCGACCCCTACTACGTGCACCCAGAGGCGGACCGGGAGGTCGTCGCCGAGCTGATCCAGCGCTTCCACCTGCTCGCCGTGCCCGTGGTCGACCATCGCCGGGTGCTGCTGGGGATGGTCAAGGTCGACGAGGTCATGGAGGCGGTGGCCGCCGAGGCATCCGAGGACATCGCGGTCATGGTGGGCGCCGGCCACGAGGAAACGGTATACACCCCGGTGCTGGAGTCTTCCCGGCACCGCCTCCCCTGGATCGTGGTGAACCTGGGGGCATTGGCCGTCGTGGGATTCGTCATCTCCCGGTTCGACTCGGTCATCCAGGGCGAGACCCTGCTCGCCGCCCTGATGCCCATGGTGGCCGGGGTGGGGGGCAATGCCGGGGCGCAGAGCCTGGCGGTGATGATCCGGGCGATGGCCGTCGGTGACATGGGGCAGGGGCGGGCGCGGCGGGCGGTGCGACGCGAGCTGCTCATCGCCGTGGTCAACGGCACCGTCATCGCCACCCTGGCCGGGGTGGTCACCGGGTTCGTAACCGGGTCGGCCCGCTTCGGCGAGATCATGGCGATCTCCCTGGTGGTGAACATCGTCGTGGCTGGGGTGGTCGGCGGCTCGATGCCGCTCATCCTGCGCCGGTTGGGCTTCGATCCCGCTCTGGCGTCCAACATCTTCCTCACCGCGGTCACCGATGTCGTCGGGTTCGGCGGGTTCCTGCTGACGGCGCTGCTGCTGCTGTAGCCGTCCGCGACCCGCCCCCTTCCGGCCCTACCTTTTCTTGGCAGCCTCAGGCTCGTTACCGGAGTTTTTGGCAACCGTTGCCATCCCCAGGCCCGCTCGCCCGAGGGCCGGCTTTACCGGCCCGACAAAACCCGGCTGCGAGCGGCGCTCGCGTCTTCGGGGGGAGGTCCGGGAGGGGGGCACCCTCCTGCTTAAGAACCGAGCACCACGGCGGCGGTGTCGGCGAACGGCCCCAGGAACACGATGCGGAAGCCGTCCTCCAGCCGCGCCAGGTAGTGACGATCGAGCCGCCGGTTCTGCGCCGGGGTGGTGTCGTCGAGCAGCACCATGCCGGCAACGGCGGGGTCGTCGACCACGTGGGCCACCAGCACCGGGTCTTCGCTGTCGACGACCTCGGCGATGACGTTCTGTAGATCGATGTCGGTGAGCGAGTCATACGATGCGGGGTCGAGCACCACCACGATGGTGGATCCGTCGTCACCCTCCTCGCTGCTGGCGATGGTCCAGGTGGGGATCACTGGTTCTGCCAGGACGATGGTGGTGGTGACGGCTCCGGGCGCCACGGTGGTACTGGCGCCACCGCTGGCGGCATCGGGCAGCGAGGTGACGGTGCCACCGACGCCGCCGGCGAGGGTGGTGGTGGTGTCGCCGTCGTCGCCAGAGCAGCCGGCAGCCAGGGCCGCCAGCGCCCCCACAGCGATGATCATTCGCATCCGCATGGGAGGCATTGTACCTGAGGGTGGTTCTAGCGAGGGTTTTCGCTACGGCCGGCAGACCACGTGGCGTAGTCGATCCCGTCCATGTAGTGCCGGGAGTGAACCAACCGGAAGCGCTCCGCCACCTCGTCGAAGAGCGCCTGGGAGGGTTCGCTTTCCAGCCCGAGCCGGGCCAGGTCGAGGGTGGGACGCCACGCCGGTACCCCCACAGCGACATCGACCCGGGACCGCCAGTCACCGGCGGTGACGGTGTTGGCCGGGTCGATCCTGTGCCGCTGCAACTTGCCCGCCACCCGCAGGCAGCGTCGCAGCAGCCGGGTCTGCTC
>JACDBE010000380.1 GCA_013695075.1 Acidimicrobiia bacterium | reverse complement strand
AGCCGGTGCCCCTCGAGGAGCTGACGCTGGCCTCGGACGGGATCGGTCCCATTGCCTTCGGGCGCCCCGCCGCCCAAGCCATCGGCAGGCTTATCGCCAGCCTGGGTGACCCCGGTGAGGACACCGGTCCCCGGCCCGCCACTGGCGAGTTCGGGGTGTGCGAGGACGACACCGAACGCATCGTGTTCTGGGGACCCTTTGCCGCCGTTGTCGTCGTCGACCCCGACGGCGCCGAGACCTTCGGTGGGTTCCGCCTGGACCTGTCGTACGGGGGATTCAGCAACCAGGCGGCCGAGTTGGCGACCCTGTCCGGGGTCCACCTGGGGGATTCCTACCGCAACCTCCAGCAGACCTACGCGAGCTTCGAGGTGGAGCGGGCCGACGACCCCACGCTCGGTGAGATCTGGACGGTCAGCAGCAGCGAGACCGGCAACCTGCTGCTGTGGGGCCCCCTCGCCGAGGGTGCCGTGCGCGGCATCTACTCCCCCGACGCCTGCAGCCGCTTCTAAACGCCATCCAACCGCGCCGGCTGCCCAGCGGCCACGTCCCGTGCCTATCGTGGCGCGTATGGCCGGATATGTAGACCTGACCAATGGGAGCGTGTGGTACGACGAGCGGGGTGAGGGCGAGCCCCTGCTGCTCCTCCACGGTGGCGCCGTCGACTCGCGTTTCTTCGAGCACAACATCGGGCCCTTGGCGGAGCGGTTCCGGGTTATCACCACCGACCTGTGGGGCCACGGGCGCACCGCCGACCGGGAGGGTCGGTTCACCATGGAGTCGTTTGCCACCGATGTGGCCGACCTCATCGAGCAGGTGGTAGAGGAGTCGGCGCACGTGTTGGGTCACAGCATCGGCGCCGGAGTGGCGCTAACCCTGGCGATGCGCCGACCCGATCTGGTCCGCCGGCTGGTGCTGGCCAGCGGCGGCTTCGATCACGAGGCCGAGATCGGGACCGAGGGCGGCGTGTCCGACGAGATGGTCGAGCAGACGGTGGCCTTCCTCGGCGCCACCTACGGAGAGGCGTCGCCGGATGGCGAGGATCACTTCCCCGTGGTGGTGCGCAAGGACTTCGAGCTGAGTTCGCGAGAACCGGCGCTCACCGCCGAGGAGGTCGGAGCCGTCACCGCCCGCACCCTGGTCTTGGTCAGCGACGACGACATCGTCACCCTGGAGCACACCCTCGAGCTTTACCGCGCCCTCCCCGACTCCGAGTTGTCGGTGGTGCCGGGAACCTCGCACTTCTTCCTCCAGGAGAAGCCGGACGCCTGCAACAGCATCATCGTCGACTTCCTCACCGCCGGCCCGGTGGTCACCGTGGCCCCGGTACGGCGGGCGCCGGCCCAACCGCAGGGCTGATCACCGGCAACCGGTCTACAGCGACGGCGAGGGAACCTGGTCCGGATGACCCGTTCGCTATGCTCGCCCCGGTCCGGCGGCCCAACTTCAGCGGATCGCGTGTCGCCACGACACGCTACGACCTTAGGTTGGCGGTCCCCGGTCGGCGGCGAGGGGTTTCATGCGGACGTACCGGTTGAGAACGGTCACCTACGGGGCGCTGTTCGGCGCTCTCCTCTCGCTGATGGCGATGGCGCTGTTCGGGGGGCGTTTCGCCTTGGGCAGCGCAACCGCCACCCCCGTCGCCGACGGCTCGGCGGTTGCCCGGATCGGTTTCGAGGCCTCGACGGGGTGGATGTACCTGCTGGCGGTGATGGCCGGGCTGGTCGCCGGTGGCTGCATCGCCGCCGCCACCTACGCGGTGGGTCGGGAGGCGCAGCCCGAGGCGCCGCGGTTCCCGCTGCGATGGGTGGTGCCGGTGGCCGCCGGGGTCGCTGCGCTGTTCTCCTACGGCGGGCTCCGCACCACCCTGCTGCTCGGCGGCGAGACCACCGAAGGCATCGGCACGATCTCGTTGGTGGCGATGGTGGTGGGTCTGCTGATCACCGGAGCGGTGGCCGGGGCGATCACCGCGGCGGTGGTCGACCGGCTGGCCCGCCCGGAGACGCTCGGTCTGGGCGGTGCGGCCTGGCCGACCAGCCCAAGGGCGCTCATCGGCGAGGCGGCACGGGCCATCGGCACCCCGATGATGGCCATGGTCGCCGCCGGAGGTTTCGCCGTGGTCCTCGCCGAGACGCTGCTGGCGCTGGAGGGAACGGCGGCGGTGGTCGTGTTCTCGCTGGCGGCGGCCACCGTCCTCGGCGGGGCCACGCTGCTCGCCTACCGCCCTTGGGAGCGACGCTCCGGCGACGCCGCCTCGTCCTAACCGTCGGCAATCGCCTGGACCACCCGGCTTCCGTCGTCGAGGACCTCGTAGCTGATCTCGACCGGCTCGCCGGTCTGCACGTGTTCGGCCAGGTGCCCGATGGGCGCCCCATCGGCGAAGATGACCCCGGGGGCGACCTGGAACTCGAGCCGCTCCCCGTCTTCGGTGATTGCCACGAACCGATCCACCGAGGTGATGTCCCCGGTGACGTCCACCACCACGCCGGTCACCTCCTCGGTCGAGGTGCCCGAGCAACCGACCACTGCGGTCACCGCCACCAGCGCCGCCGGCGCCAGCCAGGTGGCGACAGTCACACCCGGGAGCCGGAGGTGGGCACCGTCCGCTCGTAGCGCTGCTCGTCCGCCCACCACGTGAAGAACACCGCGGCGATGACCCCCCACAGCAGCAGCCCGCCGCCGAACTTCATCACCAGCCCGGCGAACATCTGGTCGTTGTGCGCCGAGATCCCCCACAACCGCGGCATCGTCTCGTAGATCGGGAACAGGGGACGATCCCCGAGGAGGAGAAACGCCGAAGGGATGGTCGGCACCAGCGACTGGAGGAACAGGTACCCCATCTTGCTGAACGGGGTCAGCTGGGGCAGATCGGGGATGGGCCCCACCACCGGCCACCACATCAGCACCGCGGTCCCGAACAGGGCGGCGTGGGCGATGAAGTGCCCCACGGTGCTGGTGACCATCAACTCCACGAAGGCGGGGACGTGGAGCAGCCCGAGCACGGCGTTGAACAGGATCAGTGCCACGAACGGCCTGGTGAGCACTCGCAGCACGGGGAGCACCGGACGCACCATCACCCGCAGCAGCCACCACGGCATCCCCCACAGCAGCAGCGGCGGCCCCACCAGCGACAGCACCAGGTGCTCCACCATGTGCACCACGTACAGGCTGTTCTCACCGATGTCGTGAATGGGCCACCCCGCCACCAACAGCATCGACGCCAGCCCGCCGTGGAAACGGATGCGCTGGGCCCGGGTGACCGGCACCTCTCCGCGGGGGGCGTGCAGCGGTCCCAGCCTCCTTATCCCGTACTCGTAGCCGACCGCAGCGGCGACGATGACCCCGATGACGTCGAGGTGGAGGTGGAACGGCGCCACCTCGCTGAGGGTGGCCGCCAACGCGTACCCCGCCATCACAAGGCGCCGAAGGTGAGCAGCACGACGACGAACAGCGGGATCGCCCCGAACACCCCCACCAGGAACAGGCTGCGGAACAGCGGGCGATCGAACTTGAGGTGCATGAAAAAGGCCACCACGATGCCGAACTTCACCGCCCCCAGCACCAGCAGCAGCGGCACCAGCACCGGTTCGACGGCATCCACGTACGACGCGCCTACCTCGGCGGCGGTGACCACCGCCAGGATCAGGGCGATCATCCAGTACAGCCTCGGGGTGGGGTGGGTGGTGGCGGCCAAGGTCACACCTGGAGCAGGTAGACGACGGTGAAGATGACGATCCACACGATGTCCACGAAGTGCCAGTACAGACCCACCAGCTCCACGTTGAGGCCACGGCCGTGGTGCAGCCGGCCGCTGGTGGACAGGATGGCCATGGCGGTGAGCATCATCACCCCGATGGCGACGTGGGCGCCGTGGAAGCCGGTGAGCATGTAGAACGACGACCCGAACGGGCTGGTGCTCAGGGTGAGCCCGCTATGGACGAACTCGGTGAACTCGAAGATCTGCCCGGCGAGGAAGGTGGCGCCGAGCAGGGCGGTGGCGGACAGCCATACCCGGCCCTGCCGGGTGTCGTGCCGTTCGAAGGCGTGGTGGGCCAACACCATGGTGAGCGAACTCATCAGCAGTACGAACGACGAAGCCGAGGTGAAGGGGACGTTGAACAGCTCGGCGCCCGGTCCGTCGCCGGTGGTGGTGCGGTACAGGAGGAAGGTGGAGATCATCGACCCGAAGAAGATGCACTCCGAGCCGAGGAAGACCCACATCGCCGTCTTGCGGATGTGGTGGACGTCGTGCTCTTCGCCGTGCTCGGGGGGGAGGGCGTCGAGGACGGTGTCGGTGGTCATCAGTGGTCATCCCCCTTGGTGACCGGTTCCAACGACCAGCCGAACAGCCCCCACAGGGCAACGATGGCCCCCACCCCGACGGCGATCCAGCCCCAGTTGAGGTAGATCATGCCGTAGCCGAACACCACCAGCCCCAGCGACGCCAGCGCCGGGTAGTACGACGGCGATGGCATGTGGATGGCTTCGTGGTCGTCGCCAGCCTCGGTGTCGGCGTCGGTGGCGGCGCCGGTCACCGCCGGCACCCGTACCGCCCGACCCTCCTCGTCCTCGGCGTACTTGGTGTGCCAGAAGTCGTCGAGCGAGCGCACCAACGGCACCTCATCGAAGTTGTGCTCGGGCGGCGGCGACGGTGTCGCCCACTCCAGGGTGCGCCCATCCCAGGGATCGTCGCCGGCGACGCCACCGTGGCGGCGGGCGCGCACCAGGTTGATGATGAAGAACACGAACGACAGGGCGATGATGAACGCCCCGATGGTGGCCATGCCGTTCCAGAACTCGTACCCCAGCCCCTCGGGATAGCGATAGGTTCGCCGCGGCATCCCGTTGAGACCGAGGATGTGCATCGGAGCGAAGGTGAGGTTGAACCCGAGCACCATCAACCAGAAGTGGATCTTGCCGAGACGTTCATCGAGCATGCGCCCGGTCCATTTGGGGAACCAGTAGTACACCCCGGCGACGTAGCCGAAGATGGCGCCCCCGAACAGTACGTAGTGGAAGTGGGCCACCACGTAGTAGGTGTCGTGCTGCTGGTAGTCGGTGGGGACGATGGCGTGGGTGACCCCGGACAGACCGCCGATGACGAACTGGGCGATGAAGCCCAGGGAGAACAGCATCGGGGTCGCCATGCGCAGCCTGCCCCCCCAGGTGGTACCGATCCAGTTGAAGATCTTCACCCCGGTGGGGACGGCGATGATCATGGTGGACACGGCGAACCCGGCCTCGGCCACTGGCCCCATGCCGCTGGTGAACATGTGGTGGGACCACACCCCGAACCCGATGAACCCGATGGCTGCACCGGAGAACACCACGAACTCGTAGCCGAACAGCGGCTTGCGGCTGAATACCGGCAGGATCTCGGACACGATGCCCATGGCGGGCAGCACCAGCACGTACACCTCGGGATGCCCGAAGATCCAGAACAGGTGCTGCCATAACAGCGGGTCGGCACCGGCGGCCGCCTCGTAGAACACCGCACCGAAGTTGCGGTCGAGGAACAGCTGGAACAGCCCGATGCCCACCGCCGGTAGCGAGAACAGCAGCAGGAAGGCGATGACCAGCGCCATCCACACGAAAACCGGCATCCGCAGCATCGTCATCCCCGGTGCCCGCATGGTGAACACGGTGGCGATGAAGTTGACCGACGAGGCGATGGAGGCCACCCCCAGCAGCTGGAGACCCACCGCCCAGAAGTCCATGCGCACCGTCTCGGTCAGCTGCCCCGCCAGCGGGGAGTAGCCCACCCAGGCGCCATCGGGGGCGCCACCGAACAGGAACGAGGAGTAGATCATCAGCCCGGCAAACAGGAACAGCCAGTAGCTGAAGGCGTTGAGCCGGGGGAAGGCGACGTCGCGGGCTCCCAGCATCAGCGGGAGCAGGTAGTTGATGAACGCCGAGGCGATAGGCATCACCACCAGGAACACCATGGTGAGCCCGTGCATGGTGAACAGCTGGTTGTAGGCCTCGGCGCTGAGCACGGTGCCGTCGGGTCCGGCCAGCTGGGCTCGGATCAGCAGCGCCTCGATGCCGGCGATGAGGAAGAAGGCGAAGGCGGTGACGGCGTATAGCAGACCGATGCGCTTGTGGTCGACGGTGGTTATCCAGCTCCATAGACCGGTCTTGGGGTCGTGGTCGACGGATTGCGCCACCGCGGTCATTGCCAGGCCTCCAGCATCTCCACCAGTTGGGCGATCTGCTCTGCGTCAATACCGTAGCTGGGCATGCCCAACACTTTCCCCGCTTCCAGGTCGTTGCGTAACGGCGCCATCGGCTTGAGGTCCGACGGGTTGTCGATCCAGTCGGCCAGGTGCTCTTCGCTGTTCTCCAAGATGGCGGCTCCCAGCGTGCTCCGGCCCCCGAAGTGGGTGAGGTCCGGTCCGAACTGGTCGAGGAAGGTGACCCCGTCGACCTCCAGCGTCCGCTCCGCCCCCAACGTGGTCACCGCCCCGTCGGCGTCGGCGACCACGGCCCGGTGACAGGTGGTGCAGGTGCTGTTGAAGGTCTCGTACCCGGCGGCGGCGGCCCCTTCGGTGGGGATCGGTACCGGTTCCAGCTGGGCGGCAGCCCACGCCTCGAAATCGGCGGGTGACTGCACGAACACCCGCAGCCTCATGTCGGCATGGGCCAGACCGCAGAACTCGGCGCACTGGCCGGGGATGATCCCCGGCCCGAACCCGAAGTCCTTGTCGGCCACCTCGGCATCGGCCTCGAGCACCAGCTGCGAGATACGGCCGGGAACGACGTCACGCTTCCCGTTGAGGGGCGGCACCCAGAACGAGTGGATGACGTCCCGGGAGGTCATGTTGAGCTGGACCTTGACCCCGGCGGGGATGTGCAACTCGTTGGCAGTCACCAGGGTGCGGCCGTCGTCGGAGACCATGTCGGGGAACTCGAACTCCCACCACCACTGGTGCCCGGTGACGTTGACCTGAATGACGTCAGGCCCCTCGGCGGCGGCCCTGACCTCGAAGATCCCGCGCACCGTGGGGACGGCGAGCACGGCCAGCAGCACCGCCGGCAGGACGGTCCAACTGATCTCCAGCGGGGTGTTGCCGTGGATCTGCCGGGGTTCCCTGGTGTCGTGCTTGCGCTCCCGGAAGCGGAAGATGCTGACGGCGAACACCGCCATTACCAGCACGAACACGATCACCGCCAGCACGAACACCAGATCCCACAGGTCGTCGATCTGGCGGGCGATGGGCCCCTCGGGGGTGAGGGCCGACTGGGGGCCGGACCCCGAGCAGGCACCGAGGACGGCCACGGCGGCGGTGATGAGGGCGGCTCGGCGGCCGGTGCCGCCCAGCCGGGACCGACCGCCGCCGATCCCACCCGGACCAGGTTCTCGCCGCTCGGGTGGCATGGCGGCGAATCGTACCGATCAGGATGGGTGGGCGGAAATCATCCAAGAACGGCATCGAGCTCGGCCTGGTCCATCACCCCTTCGTAGCGGGCGACGACCTTTCCCTCCCCGTCGACCACGAAGACCCATGGTTCCGAGGGCAGGTTGTACCACTCAGGGCCTACGGCGGGGGCCAGGTGAGCGGCGTCGGGGGCGAAGTCGGGCTCGGCCAGGCCGGTGAACACCTCGACATGGACGAACTGGACATCGGGATGGTTTGGGGCGACCGCCTTGACGTTGTCAAGCAGCGGCCCACATGCGGCGGAGACGCAGAACGCCGGGGTGCTGAACACCACCACCGTGGTGACCCCGTTGCCGATGGCCTCGTCCAGCGATAGCTGGTAGAGGGCGGGGTCGGGATCGGGGTCGGAGGTCAGGTTCTCGAGGGTGGCACCGTCCAGGGTGGGGGTAGGGGGCGCCGGGGCCTGCTCCCCCAGCGCCGGGGCCATCGGGTCCTGCTGCACCTCGAAGGGGACCGGCTCGAGGCGCTCGCCCTCGAAGGTGACCTCGGCCACCCATACCCCGGGCTGGTCGAAGTCGAGCTCGGCCCGGTACAGCCCGGTGGCGCCCTCGACGATCCACATCCACTCTCCGTCGACGGTCACTGCGGCGTCTGGCTGGTCCTGGGGGTGGACGGTCATGGTCACCGCCTGCTCGGGCGAGCCCAGCCGGGCACCGGTGGCGTCGCCAAGCCCGATGAGCAGGCGCTCCCGACC
>JACDBE010000379.1 GCA_013695075.1 Acidimicrobiia bacterium | reverse complement strand
CGATGCCGCCCTTTGCCACCATGTAGCTGAAGTGCTTACGGTACGGGGTGGTGGTGGTCTTGACGTCGGTGATGTTGACCACGGCGCCGCCGGCATCTGCGGGGAGGGCGGCGGCGAATGCCTGGGTGAGGAACACCGGTCCCGCCAGGGTGAAGTCGATGGTGGCCTGCCATCCTTCGATGCTTACGTCGGCCAGGGTGTCGGCGGGGAAGCCGGAGGCAGCGTTTACCAGGATCGACACCGGTCCCAGGGCGGAGGTGGCCGCAGCCACCAGATCGGGGGCAACCGCCGGGTCGGCCAGGTCGGCGGACCCGATGGCCGACCGGGTACCGCCGGCGGCGATGACGGCCGCGGTTGCCTCGGCGCCCGCCGACGACCGGTTGTAGTGGACGAATACATCGGCACCGGCCCGGCCCAATCCCAGCGCCAACGCTCTCCCCACCCGGACCCCGCCGCCGGTCACCAGCGCCACCCGTCCGGCGATGTCCATCGGGTCACCCTACCGGCGGTTCATGGCCCAAGCCGCCGGCCCGGCTATCTTTCCGGCCGTGAGCAGGGCAGACCCCAAGCACGGCCGCTGGATCCTCCCACTGGTGGTCGCCGGGATCATCGGCTTCACCTATTTGTTCGTCACCGCCCTGCCCCCGGCACCGGTGGCGCCGTCGGACACCACCGTCGCCAGCGCCGATACCAGCGAACCGCCGAGGGCGGCCACCTCCACAACGCTTCCCCCCGCCCAGGCGGCGTTCCTGGCTGCGGTCGACGACCTGGCGTCCCGCACCGCCGCCATGGCCGAGGAGGCGCAGACGATCAACACCAACTACGACGACGACACCGCCAACTCCGCCGACACCAACGCCGCCTTCACCGACCTGGTGGCACGCTCCGAAGCGCTGGCGGCGGAGATCGCGGCGCTTGAAGTCCCCCAGCGGGCGACCGACGTGTGGGCGGGTGTGATCCAGGCGGCCACCGAGTTCGCCGCCGCCGCCGCCGCCATGCTCGACGGGTTCGCCAACCAGCCGGGATCGGAGGGCAGGCTGGCCGCCCTCGACCAGTACACCACTGCCGCCGCAGCCATGGCCGGCGGTTTCGCCGACGCCCGCCCCGCCATCACCGGCTAAGGCACCAGCCGCTGGTCAGATGGGTTCGCCGTCGAGGTAGCTGCACACGGTCTCGGTGATGAGCCGGGTGACCACGTAGGGGTCGCAGTTGGCATTGGGACGGCGGTCCTCGATATAGCCCTTGCCCTCCTTGGCCACCTGCCACGGGATCCTCACCGAGGCACCCCGGTCGGACACCCCGTAGTTGTACTCGGTCCACGGTGCGGTCTCGTGAAGCCCGGTGAGCCTCCGTTCGATCCCGGCCCCGTAGTGTTGGATGTGCACATCGGCCTTCTTGCCCAGCGCCTCGCAGGCGGCGATCACCGCTTCGTAGTTGTCCCGCATCTGGTTGGTGGAGAAGTTGGTGTGGGCGCCGGCGCCGTTCCAGTCGCCCTCGACCGGCTTGGGGTTTAGGTGGGCGGAGACGTCGAAGTCCTCGGCGATGCGGTACAGCAGCCAGCGGGCCATCCACAGCTCGTCGGCCGCCTCCACCGGGCCCAGCGGCCCGACCTGGAACTCCCACTGACCGATCATCACCTCGGCGTTGGTGCCGGAGATCGAGATGCCGGCGTCGATGCAGGCCTTGGTGTGCGCTTCGACGATATCCCGACCCCATATCTCATCGGCGCCCACCCCGCAGTAATAGCCACCCTGAGGGGCGGGGAAGCCACCAATGGGCCACCCGTGGGGTCGCCCGTCCTTGTAGAAGGTGTACTCCTGTTCGATCCCGAACCAGGGTTCGTGCCCGGCGTAGCGTTCGGCGGTGGCCCGGCAGGCAGCCCGCGTGTTGGATTCGTGCGGCTCCAGCTCGATGTCGAGCACCTCTGCCAGCACCAGCAGATCGCTACCGCCGCGAATCGGGTCGGGCTTGACCATCACCGGTCGCAGCACGCAGTCCGACGAGCTGCCCGGAGCCTGCTCGGTGCTCGACCCGTCGAAACCCCAGATCGGTGGCGCCTCGCCCTCGGTGACGATCTTGGTCTTGGAGCGCAGCTTGGCGGTGGGCTTTTGTCCGTCGATCCAGATGTATTCGGCGCGATAGGGCATCCGTCGTCCTCCTCGATAGGGCCGGTGTGCTGGCCCATCATCGGTCACCCCGGTTTCCCGGCGGTGTCTTTCGTGTGAACGGTGTGTTTCGGGGCCGAAATGCGCTGGACCGCGCAGCCGGCGGGGCATACGATCCCCCCAAGGAGGCGCCGATGAGCCGGGAACACGACTATGTGCTGCGCACCGTCGAGGAGCGCGGAGTGCGCTTTGTCCGGCTGTGGTTCACCGACATCGTGGGGATGCTCAAGTCCTTCGCCATCACCCCGGCGGAACTGGAGACCGCCTTCGAGGAGGGGATGCGCTTTGACGGCTCCGCCATCGACGGCTTCTCCCGCCGCCACGAATCGGAGATGCTGGCCCGACCCGACCCGCGCACCTTTCAGGTCCTGCCGTGGCGGGAGGGGGAGGCGGGGGCGGCCCGCATGTTCTGCGACATCGTCACCCCTGAGGGGGAACCCTTCGCCGGCGATCCCCGCTGGGTGCTGCGGCGCAACCTGGAACGGGCCCACGAGCTGGGCTACTCGCTGTACGTCGGTCCCGAGCTGGAGTACTTCTACTTCCGGGACGCCTCACCCGAACCGGTGGTGCTCGATCGGGGCGGCTACTTCGATCTGACCCCGCTCGACGTCGCCCAGGAGTACCGCCGCCAGACCATCCTCACCCTCGAACGGCTGGGGATCCCGGTGGAGTCGTCGCATCACGAGGTGTCGCCCAGCCAGCACGAGCTCGATCTGCGCCACACCGACGCCCTCACCATGGCCGACAACGTGGTCACCGCCCGGCTGGCGGTCAAGGAGGTGGCCATGGAGCACGGCATCTACGCCACCTTCATGCCCAAGCCCCTAGAAGCCTACGACGGCAGCGGGATGCACCTGCACCTGTCGTTGTTCTCCGGCGACGAGAACTCGTTCTTCGAGGAGGGCGCCGACTTCGGATTGTCCAAGACCGCCCGCGGGTTCATCGCCGGCCTGCTCCATCACGGGCGAGAGATAACCGCCGTCACCAACCAGTGGGTCAACTCCTACAAGCGTCTGGTCACCGGGTTCGATGCCCCGGTTTACGAACAGTGGGGGCGCCACGACCAGTCGGCGGTGGTCCTGGTACCCGCCGCCAAGCGCAACAAACCGGGGGCGGCCCGCATCGAGTACCGCTCTCCCGACGGCGCCTGCAACCCATACCTGGCGTTTTCGGTGATCCTGGCCGCCGGTCTAGCTGGGATCGAGAACAACTACGACCTCCCCGAGGGCCGCCGCGGCGGCGACACCCCGGGAGCCCCGGCCGGGGTCCATCGACTGCCCAGCAACCTGGCCGAGGCCCTGGATGCCATGGAGTCGTCCGACCTGGTCCGGTCCACCCTGGGCGACCACGTGTTCGAGTGGTTTGTACGCAACAAGCGCGACGAGTGGGAGCGGTACCAGAGCCACGTCTCCCGCTACGAGCTCGAGACCTATCTGCCGGTGCTGTGACCCGCCGTGTTCGTTGCCGTCCACCCACCGCATCCCACCCAGTCGCTGATCTCGGCGCTGCTCGCCGCCGGCATGCGACCGGTGCCCATCGCCGCCCCGTCGGAGGTGGTCGACCGGGCGCCGCGGCAGGGTTTCGCTATGGCGGTGGTGCAGGTGATCGACGATGTGGGTTTGGCCATCGGTACCGCCGCCAAGCTGCGCAGCGACCACGGTCTGGCGGTGTTGCTGGTGACCGATCGCACCAATACCGCCGAGCTCGACGACCTGGACGGCTTCGATGACTTCCTGTTGTCGCCCATCGACCACGCCGAGCTGCGGGTGCGGGCGGCCCGGCTGGCGCAGGTGACCGTCGAGCCCGAGTCCGCGGTGCTGCGGCATCGCGACCTGGAGCTGAACACGGCCACCTATCAGGCGACGGTGGCCGGCGAACCCCGCGACCTCACCTACATGGAGTACGAGCTGCTCCGCCACTTCGTGGAGAACCCGGCCCGGGTGTGGAGCCGGCAGCAGCTGCTGTCGGCGGTGTGGGGCTACGACTACTTCGGAGGGGCCCGCACCGTCGACGTCCATGTGCGCCGCCTGCGGGCCAAACTGGGCGAGGAGCGCAGCTCGTGGATTACCACGGTGCGCAGCGTCGGCTACCGCTTCGGGTAGTTCGGGGCAATCCTCAGAAGCAGAGCGAGGACACCAGCGGGGTGGGGTTGACGGAGCCGCCCCCGCCCGGGTGCACCTCGAAGTGGAGGTGCGACACCGTGTAAGCGGCGTTGCCGGTGTTGCCCACGTAGCCGATCAGCTGGCCCACCGACACCGAGGTCCCGTCGCCGATCCCCGAGGCGTAGCCGTCGAGGTGGGCGTAGTAGTACTCGTCACCGCTGTTCCCGTTCAACCAGATGGTGATGCCACCAAGCGACGATGAGCTCAGGTCGACCACCCCACCTTCGATGGCGACCACGGGGGTTCCGTTGGCGGCGATCATGTCCACCCCCTGGTGAGAGCGCCCGCCCGAGCGGGGGGCACCGTAAGTGTCGGTGAATGTGACCGCCCCGTTCACCGGGCATGCCATGCCCCCGCTGGACGGTGCCGGTGCCGGTGGGGGTGGCGGAGGCGGTTGGGTGGTGCCCTGCCCGCCGCCGGAGGGCGGAGCGGCGGTGGTGGAGGTGGCGGCCCGGGCGGCGGCCAGCTCGGCGAGACGCTGCTCCTCGGCCAGGCGGGCCCTTTCCGCCTCTTGTGCCTCGTAGTCAGCCACCAGCGATCGGTATTCGCTGTCGGCGGTAGCCAGCTGGCCAAGGATGCTCGCCGCCATGGCGTCCAGCTGCGCTACCACCTCTTCCTGATCGGCCACCAGATCCTGGAGACGCGCCCTCTGCTCCAGATAGGCGTCCTCGAGGGCGGTGAACCGGCTCAGCGTCGCCTCACCCGAGGCCGACAGGGTCTCCAGGTAGCTCTCCCGCAGCGGTACCTCGTTGATGGTCTCGGCGTCGAGCAGGGTGGTCACCAGGGCGGCGCCCGCCTCCATGTAGATGTTCTTGGCGATCTGCTCGGCTTCGGCCCTGCCGCTCTGCAGGTTCTGCTCGGCAAGCGCCAGCTCCGCGGACGCGATGCGCACCTCGTGCTGCAGCTCCAGGTTCCTGGTGACGGCGGCGTCATACTCGGCGGTGGCGTCCGCCAGGTCGGCGGCCACCGCGCGACGGTGCGCCTCGGCGGCGGCGATGTCGTCGGGGGTGATCTCCTCGGCGCCAGCGGCGGTGGAGGTGGCTGTCAGGGTCGCTGCCAGCACGACGGCGGCGACGATGATCCGCTTCATTGCTGTGCATCCCCAGACGGGAGGGTCGAGGGGGGCCCGGCCCGGGCCGCCAGCGGCGGAGCCTAGGGAGCGGGCGTGTGACGGGTCAAGCCGGCATCCACCCCTCCCCGGGCGGCGGCAGGGCGTTAATGGCGTCGGCGGCCCACCGCCCGGTGAGGCGGCGCTCGTCCAGCAGCTTGCGGATCTGCACCCGCACCTGGTGCTCGGCGGCGGGGAGCAGCTCCCTGGGGACGTCGCGGTACACCACGGCGACGATGTCCCCCACCGACTCGGCCCCCCCGGCCACCGCCGCCAGGATCTCGTCCTCGCGCATGCGCCGATGGGCGATGTAGGCCTCGATGGCCGCCATCGCCTCAGGTATTTCCGCTCCGTGTCCGGGGCACAGATGATCGGGGCCGAGGCGGAGCACCCGGTGCAAGGAGTCGAGATAGGCGGCGGCGTCCTCGATGATCACCGTGGAGCCTCCCATGATGTGATCGCCGGTGAACACCACCCCATCGGCCTCGAGGCACAGGTGATCGGGGGTGTGGCCCGGGGTGTGCACCACGGTGAGGTGGGTGTCGCCGAGGCCGATGCGGTCGCCGTCGGCGACGGTAGCGGTGGGGACGAACTGCGGTCCAGGAGCGAAGCCGAGGGCGGGCACCCCGAGGCGGGCCGCCAGCGGGTTGGCGGCGGGAGCGTGGTCGGGATGGGTGTGGGTGACCACCACCGCGACCGGGGTGGCGTCCCCCAACCCGTACACCACCGCTTCCAGGTGCGAGTCGATGACCGGACCGGGGTCGATGACGATGGCCTCGGCGGCATCGGCTACCACCCAGGTGTTGGTACCGGGTCCGGTGAACGGACCCGGGTTGGGAGCAAGCACCCGCTCGAACCTGATCACGGTGGTGTCATCTCGGGGACCAACCCACCGTCCGCCGACCGCACGGCGACCGCCCGGGCCAGCGTCGCCGGATCGGGGGGCAGGTCGGGGGTGTCGTCATACTCGTCGTCGCCGGGGATCAGGGCGATGATGACGTCGCCGTCGAGGCGCAGCCGCGGCTGGATGACCGGCACCGACGGGGCGGAGCGCACCCGGTCGAGGATGGCCGCCCGGGCGCCGGCGGCGGCGAACCCCGCCAGGGTGTGCCGGGTGGGCAGCGGCAGCGCCATGTCACCGGCGGCGGCTCGGGCGGCGGCCTCCTCCGGCCGTATCCACGAAACCTCGTCGATCTCGGTGCCGTCGGGGTCGCCGTCGACCAGGTCATCGACGGCCACCACCGAGAAACGGGTGTGGAAGCGCACCGGGACCATGGTGGGGGTGATCCAGGTGCACAGATGGTGGATGGCGGCGCCGTCGACGGTCCCCAAGCGGGTGGCGAGGTCGTACACGGCGGCGCCCGACGGTCGGCCGGTGGCGCCCACCGTCATCGGGGGCGAGGACAGCCAGATCCCGGTCTCCTCGAACACCTCGCGGATCCCCGCCGCCGCCCACGGCGCGTGACTCGGGTCGGAGCCCACTACCGCAGCTCTGGCGGCGGCGCCGTCGTCGGCCGGGTCGATGGCGCCGCCGGGGAACACCCAGGCACCCGGCATGAACCGCATCGTCGCCGCCCGGCGCACCATCAGCACCGGGGCGCCGGCGGTGTCCGGGCCTAGCACGCAGATCGTTGTCGCCAGGCGCGGCTCGGTGGTCACCACCGGTGGCAGGCGACGAAGGTCGCGGACGGTGCCGTCATCGGGCTTTACGGACGCGGGCGGTGCTCAGCCGCCGGCGGCCACCAGCTCCTGGCGGCGCTCCGCCTCGGTGAGGCCTCCCCATATGCCGTACGGCTCGCGGATCATCATGGCGTACTCCAGGCACGGTGCCTTCACCGGGCACTTCTGGCAGATCAGCTTGGCTCTGACCTCTCTTCGCTCACGATCGTCCTTGCGTTCCTGGGTGCTCGGAGGAAAAAACAGGTGGCTGTTGTTTCCCCGGCACAAGGCAACCGGCTGCCACGAACGATCGAGCGACGTCACGACACGTTCCTCCAACGGTTGAGTACCAGCCTGCCGAAGCTAGCCCCCCCATCCGGTGACGACAAGAGAGAATGTGGGTTTTGGCGCTAGCTGTTCGCTAACTCTGCGGGGGCCCCACCTCGAGCATGATCCCGCTGACAGCAAGGACCTCGATGGGGTCCCCCGGTCCGACCCCGGCGGAGCGGTGAGTGCGGGCGCGCCATCGGGCGCCGTCGACCTCGACGATTCCCGTGGGGTCGAACCCGGTGCTGGCGACCCCGCGCCTGCCGATGAGGTGGGCTCGGCCGATGGTCCTGGTGGAGAAGCGGGAGCGGGCCACGGTGGTGAGGGCCACCACCACGAAGGCCAGGTAGCCGACCACGGTGAGCACCACCGTCCACCATCGGGGAGCGAACTGCGGCGCCCCGGTGGTGAGGTTGAGCCCACCGACCAGCAGGGCAAGCGTGCCCAAGGCGCCCCGCCAGCTTGGCGAGGCGTTCTGGAAGTCCATCATCACCAGCACAACGCCGAGCACGGCACCGGCGGCGGCGATCCAGTTCATGGGCAGCGACGCCGCCCCGAACCCGGCGAGGAGCAGGCACGTCGAGGCCACGGCGGCGGTGATGCCGACACCGGCGGCATACAGCTCGAAACCGGCCGCCGTCAGACCGGCCACCAGGAAGAAGAACGTCGCCTCGGGGCGGACAGCCAGGCGGAGGAACCGGGTGAAGAGCCCGGGTTGGATGAAGCGCACCTCCGAGGAGGCCACCACGGTCTCGGTGCCGTCAGGCGCCGTTGCGGTTTCCGCCACGTCAAGGGTGACCGGCCCGGCGGCGGTGACGAAGGTCATCCCCTCCAGCGAGGCGATGTACTGGCCGATGGTGGGCACCACCGTGTCGATGAGCCCGGCGACGGGGACATCGGTGACCTCCACCACCGTTTCCCCC
>JACDBE010000337.1 GCA_013695075.1 Acidimicrobiia bacterium | reverse complement strand
ACCAAGCCCCGCGCCCACCACGCCGAACCTTACGACGTGGTCCTTGACCGGGGGTGCCTCCACGAGATCGCGCCGGAACTCGGCCGGATGTACGCCGCCAACGTCAAACGGTGGACCAAACCAGGCGGCTCACTGATCCTGATCATGCGGCTGGAGGGCGACACCACCGGAGAGCGGCGCCGCCGGCAGATTGACACCCTGTTCGCCGGCGACTTCGAGCTTGTCGACTGGGACAACATCACCATCGGCGGCGAGCACGGCGAGACCATCGACGGCGGCATGTTCCGCCTGAAGAAGCGCTGACCGCCCACCCCTTAGGCGAGGCACCCTCGCCGAGTTCCCGGGCCGGTCGCCGACATCAGTCGCAGCCGGCCGATGCGCGGCTGAGCCGGTCGGGCTAGTCGTCGCCAGCCCGCCCGGCTCACCACACACTAGGTCTGCAGGTGTTAGTGGTGCGCCGCCATTTCGCCGGCGACCTCACAGTCATCGGGAGCGACCACGCCCTCGGTGATGGTCAAGGGACCGTCTGCGGTCACATCGAAGAACGTCGCCAGGAGCACGGTGACACCGTCCGACGCCCGTAGGCGGTGTAGACGTTGCCTTGCCCAGGATCTCGCCGGGTCCTCCCCCACCCGGCACGCCCAGACCAGACACCGAGTCCGGCCGGAGCGCCTACGGCGGGTTCGTGCCGCGCCGGACCCATCCCGTCCCTGCTCGCCGGGATCCCGGATCGAGGCGAGGCGTCTCCTCTTGGTGCCTTCGCCTTCACCGCCTCGCCTCCCGCAGCCACACCGACACCGAGGCCGGCTGGAGGGTTTCCCGCACCACCCCCGTCAGGTCGGCCCGCAACGTCTCCAGGTCCACCTCGTCGCGCAAACGCGCCGAGAACGCCTCCACCGTTCGGGCGGCGTCGTAGCGGCTTCGGTAGAAGCGGCGATCCACGAAGGCTTGGATGCGTCTCCGCGCCGGTGAGAAGAGGGCCGCCACCGCCAGGGTCGATCCGGCCACCGCCAGGTCGTTGGAGCCGGTCACCGGACGCAGCAGCCCGCCCAACGCCACCACCGAACCCACGTACACCAACCCGAGCAGAACGGTCAACGCCCCATAGACCACGGTGCGGTTGATGACCAGGTCGATGTCGTAAAGGCGGTGGCGCAGAATGGCGATCCCGGCGGAGATCGGGAGCAGGGCAACGACAACGCCGAAGCTGAAGTCGCTCCAACCAAAATCGAGCAGCTCATCGCCCAGCGCCAACAGGACGACGAGTGCTCCGGCGTAGGTGAACCACTTGAGCTGCTGGCGCTCGTCACCCCTCGACCGGCGGAAGCGGAGCACCAGCGACAGGAAGGCGGCAACCATGAGCAGGAGCAACACTGCGAGCAGAGCAGCCCCGACAGCACCCTCCTCGACGTTGCCGACCGCCGGCACGCCGATCGG
This sequence comes from Acidimicrobiia bacterium, assembly GCA_013695075.1. Classification (GTDB taxonomy): domain Bacteria; phylum Actinomycetota; class Acidimicrobiia; order Spongiisociales; family UBA5794; genus JACDBE01. Next base: position 576 of record JACDBE010000337.1, on the reverse strand, counting down.
GTTGGCGAGGGAGAAGTCCTCCTCCTGGAGCCGCAAGGTCGGGTTGAGCGAGGACAGCACGGTGACGGCCGCCGTGGATATTCCCCCCACCCACACCACCGGCCTCCAGCGAGGCGAGAGTGGCCGGCCGTCGGGGAAGAGCAAGACCGTGAACACCAGGGTGAGGCTGAGCAGCGGGAACCACGCCAAGCCTGCGTACCAGGCGGCTGCCAGGGCTCCTGGAAGCGAGCCGGGCCGGGTGACGTAGGCGTACTCGGCGTACTCGGAAGCCGCCGCTCCGGTTGCCGCCAACAAGCCGATGGCCGAGAAGATCCAACCCACCGAGTTGCCGGGCCGCCGGGCCACGATCAGGGCGCCGGCGATCATGAAGGCGCCCAAAGGCAAGAGCGAGAAGTCGTTGGCGCCCCGAAGGTTGCGGTTGGGGATGCCCAACGAGATCGCCACTGTCATCCCGACCCCGAAGACGGCCATCAAAGCCCGAGCCACCCACCGGCCGGGCGGCCGGGTCATCGCCGGGTCCTCCCCCACCCGGCACGCCCAGACCAGACACCGAGTCCGGCCGGAGCGCCTACGGCG
>JACDBE010000334.1 GCA_013695075.1 Acidimicrobiia bacterium | reverse complement strand
CCCCCAGCGAGGCCAGCGGGCGGCCGGCGCCGTCGAGGATGGGGGCGGCGATCCCGGTGACCCCGTGCTCGAGCTCGTCGTGGGAGACGGCGTAGCCGCGGCGCCGGATGCGGTCCAGCTCGGCGCCGAGACCGGGAGCGGCGCTGGCGAGACGGTCGATGGTGGAGGGGTCGGCATGAGCCAGCATGGCCCGGCCGTGCGCCGCCGCCGCCAGGGAGTGGCGGGTCCCCGGGTGGTAGTGGACCCGAACCACCCTCCCCTCGGCGACGACCTGGTCCACGGCGACGGCGTCGTCCCCGTCGACGACCGCCAGCACCGCCGTCTCGTGGAAGGCGGTGGCGAGACGCTGCAGATGGGGGCGGGCGATGTGCCGCATCGCCGGCGAGACCATGTCGGCCAGCCCGACCAGCCCGTACCCGAGGTCGACGCCGTCGGGAGTGCGCCTCACCAGATCGTGACGCTCCAGGGTGGCGACGAGCCTGGCGACCACGGTCCTGCCCAACCCGAGCCGTCTGGCCAGCTCGGCGGTGGGGGCGGCTCCGGTGGCACGGATCTGGTGCATCACCCGCACCGCCTGATCGACGGTCTTCGAGGTCTCGGCCATTGGCGCCATCCTACCCGCGACCCACTCCGATAATCAACCATGGCCGTCCGATAATCGGGCCAGGCAGGTTCTCTGCGCGACAACTCAACCTGCGGCTACCGCGTGGTGGTCGAGTCGATCGAAGCGATCGGTTCGGGGTCCCGTTTTCAGTTCGAAGTAGTCAGGCGGCGACCATGCCGTGGGGGTCGAGCACGAACTTCTTGGCGGCGCCCTGGTCGAAGTCCTGGTAGCCCTGTGGGGCGTCGTCCAGGGAGACGACCGTGGCGTTGACCGCCTTGGCGATCTGGGCCTTGTCGTTGAGGATCATCTGCATCAGCAAGCGGTTGTACCGCTTCACCGGGCACTGCCCGGTGGTGAACGAGTGGGACTTGGCCCAGCCCAGCCCGATGCGAATCCCGAGCTGACCGATCCTGGCGTTCTCGTCGACCCCGCCCGGGTCGCCGGTCACGTACAGGCCGGGAATCCCGATCCCGGCGCCGGCCCGAGCGACGGTCATCACATCGTTGAGGACCGTGGCCGGTTGCTCGCCCGCATCCGGGCCGTGGCCTCGGGCCTCGAAGCCGACAGCGTCGACGGCGGCGTCGACCAGCGGCTCGCCGGTGATCTCGGCGATCATGTCGGCCAGCTCAGCGTCTTCGCTCACGTCGACGGTTTCGCACCCGAAGCTGCGGGCCTGCTCGAGGCGTTCGGTGATCATGTCCCCGACGATGACCACCGAGGCGCCCAGCAGTTGGGCGGCATGAGCGGCGGCCAACCCGACCGGGCCGCCCCCGGCGACATACACCGTCGAACCGGTGGTCACCCCAGCCGAGTAGGCGCCGTGGTAGCCCGTCGGGAAGATGTCCGACAACATGGTGAGGTCCCGGATCTTCTCCAGGGCCTGGTCCCGGTCGGGGAACTTCAACAGGTTGAAGTCGGCGAACGGCACCATCACGTACTCGGCCTGCCCCCCGACCCAGCCGCCCATGTCGACGTACCCGTAGGCCGCCCCCGGCCGGGCCGGGTTGACGTTCAGACAGATGCCGGTCTTTCCTTCGGTGCACATCCGGCATCGGCCGCAGGCAATGTTGAACGGCACCGAGCAGATGTCACCAACCTCGACGAAAAGCACGTCGTTGCCGACCTCGACCACCTCGCCCGTGATCTCATGGCCGAGGCTCTGCCCGACGGGTGCGGTGGTGCGACCGCGCACCATGTGCTGGTCGCTACCGCAGATGTTGGTCGTGACGATCTTGAGGATGGCAGCGTGGGGGGCTTCCTGCGGGACGCCCAGCCACGTCGCCACCTCTTCGGGGATCTCCAGCTTCGGATAGTCGATGCTCTCGACCCTGACCTCTCCGGGTCCCTGGTAGACGACTACGCGGTTGTCTGGCATAGCGGGGCTCCTCTCCTTCTCATGTCCGCATCCGAACGATGCTGCCCGCGCTCTCCCGCCCGCCCGCGCTCCCGAGCCGCGGGCGCCGCCCACAGCCCCATCTTCGCGCCGATCCCGGGCCGCGACAGAGAAAGAATTGCAACTCTCGACATCCCCGCCGCTCACCACCGTCGGGGGAGGATTCGGTGAGGGCAAGTAGCCGAGAATCGGGCGGCCTCTTGGGCCCTCGTTTTCTTGGGACCGAAACACGCCGCCGGCGGCGCGTTTCGGTCCTAAGAAACGGGAGGGGTCGCTAGCCTTGCCGCCCGATGGCCACCCTGCGTCTGTTTGCCAATCTGCGCGAGATGGCGGGCACCTCGACGGTCGAGATCGACGGCGCCACCGTGGGGAGCGTGCTCGACACCGCCACCGATCGCTTCGGGGCCGGCTTCGCCGCCGGGGTGCACATCGCCAACGTGTGGGTCAACGGCACCCAGGCGGATCGCAACACCGCCGTCGGCGAGCACGACGAGGTGGCGGTGATCCCCCCGGTGTCCGGCGGGGTGACCACGTTCGAGGATGGGGACGTCACCCCGGCACTGCTGGGAATCATCCTCCTCGCCACCTTCGCCATCGCCAACGTCATCTCCGTCGAGGCGCTGGCTTTCGCTGCCGTCGGCGGCACCCTGGCCTGGCTGTGGGACCTGGGCGACACCCAGGCGGAGGACGGCCGCGCCGTGCCGGTCATCGGGGCCCTGGTGGGAGCCGCCGCCTCCGGCAACGGGGCATACGCCTGGGGGGTGCCCGGGCTCGCCGGCGGTCTGGTTGTCGGGCTCATGGCGGTGCTGGCCCATGCCCTCTACGACGGGCGGCTGCGCACCCTCCCGGCGCTGTCGTCGGGCATGCTGATGACGCTGACCGCCGGTGCCGGCGCCGGAGGGCTGGTGCTCGCACGGGCACATTCACCGGTGAACCTCACCGTGTTTCTGGTGCTGGTGGTGCTCGCCGCCGTCGCCCAATGGGTGGCGCGCCGCTTCCTCCCCGACATCGGCGGTCTCGACCCCAACCTGGCCATCGCAGCCGGCGTGCTCGTCGGAGCGATCGCCGCCGGGCTGGTCGCCGACACCCTCTCCCCCGCCGAGGCGCTGGTGGCCGGAGCCGCCACCGTTGCCGGGTTGCTCGCCGGCAAGGCCCTGGGCTCGATGCTGCGCCGTGGCGACGTGGCCCACACCACCCGTTCGCCTGGTCTGCTCACCGCCGTCGACGGCGCCGTGCTGGCGGCGGCCACCTTCTGGGTCGGGGTGCTGCTCTTCGACTGATGGTTGCCGGTAGCGGGCTTGGGCGCGGTAACCTGCCCTCGCCATGAAACATGTGAGCGGACGGCTGCTCGCCTGGCATCTGGCCATCGCCTTCCTCGGCCTCGCGCCGGTGACCTCCCACGCCACCAGCGAGGACGATGTGGAGCGGGCCGAAGCCGAACGACGGGCCGCCTACGACCGACTGGTCGCAGTAAACGCAGATCTCGAAAGCGCCCTGCTGCAATACAACGAGATCAACGCCGAGCTGGAGGTGCTCGAGGCCCGCATCGAGGTCATCACCGGGCGCATCGCCACCGCCGAGGTCGAGATGGCGGAGATGGTGCAACGGGCCGAGGAACTGGTCAGAACGGCGTACATGGC
>JACDBE010000332.1 GCA_013695075.1 Acidimicrobiia bacterium | reverse complement strand
TCCCAGTCGTGGTCACTGAATCCTCCCTCGAAGGCGGCGTCGAGCAGGTCACGGATGGCGGCCAGCTCGTCAGCGGTCAGCTCCCAGGTGTGGGCGACACGCAGCACATCGGTCATGGGTGTCCAGTCTGTCATCTCCGGGTGAACGCGGGTACGCCGGATGGGCGATCGGCCCCGGCGTAGGCTCGCCCTCACCACAGCGAAGGGAGTAGCGCGTGATTGCCCGGATCTGGCGAGGGAGGGTGCACTCCCAACGGGCCTCAGAGTATGTCACCTACATCGAGCGGACCGGGATCGCCGGCTACCGGGAGACCCCTGGCAACCTGGCGGCGCAGATGCTCACCAGGGACCCCGGCGACGGGCGCACCGAGGTGATCACCCTGAGCTGGTGGGACTCGCTGGAGAGCATCACCGCCTTTGCCGGCGACGACATCGAGCAGGCCCGTTACTACCCCGAGGACGACGAGTACCTGGTCGATCGGGAGGCGACCGTCACCCACTACGAAGTGACTACCTCGTCGGGTGCCGTCCCTGCCTTGGCCGCATCAGGTCAGCAGACCGAGCCGTCGTCGGCGACGTAGCAGGCGTCCGACTGGAACCGGGACCAGTCGGCCATGAAGCGGGACAGCTCGTCGAGATAGCCGGGGAGTTCGGCCGGTGGCACCAGCCGACTTCCCTCCCGGATCACCGGAAGCTCCCCAGCAGGGGAGTCGGCCGGGTCGGCGACGACGTGAACGGTGTGGCGCACCACCAGATCGCGTAACGCCGCCTCGGTGCGGTCCGCCAAATCCGATCCCGATGCGCTCCGGTACAGCTCGATCACCCTGCCCATAACCAACCGGGCTCCCCCATCATTCCGGAACCGTGGCGAACCGATGACGGTCTAGGCCCGTATCGACAAGACTGACGGGTCTGGACACGAGCCGCAGGAGGTCCCATGGCAGGAGCTATCAAACTCATCGGCCCCGATCTCGTCACCGAGACCATCCCCGCCGAGGCCATCGGCGGCGACGTGCCGTTCGTGGGCCATCTCGACGGCAAGCCGGTGGTGGTGGTGCGGACACCCGACGGGGTGCGCGCCGTCGGCGGCCGCTGCACCCACTACGGCGGGCCGTTGGGTGACGGCTTGTGCGACGGTGAGCGGATCCACTGTCCCTGGCACCACGCCGTGTACGACGTCACCACCGGGGAGGCGGTGGGGGCGCCCGCCCTCAACCCGATCCCGGTGTATCGGGCCACCGAGCGCGACGGCCAGGTCACCGTCGAGGGCCCGGTCGAGCCGTCGATCCCCTATCGCCAGCCGCCGGCCAACCCGGAGTCGGTGGTGATCGTTGGTTCCGGTGCCGCTGGCGCCACCGCTGCGGAGACGTTACGCCGCCTCGGCTACACCAACCCCATCACGTTGATCGGCGAAGAGGCCCCGGTCGATCGCCCCAACCTGTCCAAGGACTTCCTCGCCGGCACCGCCCCCGAGGACTGGCTCCCGCTGCGCGGCCTCAAGTTCTACGCCGACCACGACATCGAGCTGGTCACCGAACGGCAGGTGGAGTCCATCGACCGGGAGCAGCAGGAGGTGGTACTCGACGACGGGGAGCGCTTTGGATATGAGGCGTTGCTGCTGGCGCCCGGTGCTGAGCCGATACGGCCCCCCATAGACGGAGCCGATCGGCCCCACGTCCACTACCTGCGCACCCTGGCGGACAGCCGAGCCATCGTGGCCGCCGCCGATGCGGCCACCGACGCCGCCATCGTCGGTGCCGGGTTCATCGGGCTCGAGGTGGCCGCCTCGCTTCGGCAACGTGGATTGGCGGTGACCGTGATCGCTCCCGAGGAGGTGCCGCTGGCCCACATCGTGGGCGACGCTCTGGGGCGTTTCGTGCGGGACCTGCACCAGGAGCACGGCGTGGAGCTCCGGCTGGGCCGCACCGTCAACGAGATCCGCTCCGACGAGGTGGTTCTCGACGACGGCAGCACCGTCCCCGCGGGGATGGTCGTGATCGGAGTGGGAGTGAAGCCCCGCACCGGTCTCGCCGCCGACGCCGGGCTCGACATCGACAAAGGGATAGTGGTGGACGATCGGCTGCGTACGACCGATGAGCACATCTGGGCGGCCGGCGACGCCGCCCGGTACCCCCACCCCACCGCCGGGCCGGTCAGGATCGAGCACTGGGTGCTGGCGCAACGGCAGGGCCAGACCGCCGCCGCCAACATCCTGGGCCACGACGAGGCGTTCACCGTCCCTCCGTTCTTCTGGAGCCAGCACTACGACATCCCCATCAACGTCACCGGGCACACCGGCGGCTGGGACGAGGAGATCGTGCGCGGCGACCCAGCCCAGCATGACGTCATCGTCGGATACCGCAGCGGCAACCGCATCGCCGCCGTGGCCTCCATCTACCGCGACCTCGACAACCTGCGTGCCGAGGTGGCCTTGGCTGGCGACGACCAGCAGGCGCTGCACGGGCTCCTAACGGAGGAGTGACGCCGCGGAGTGACTTGGGGAGCCCGATCGCCCGGCACGCGGCGCCATCGGCTGGTTAGATTCCCCGGTAGTCGCCGCAACGGAGATCACCGTGTCGATCTTCCCGCCTGTCGCCAAGGAGCAGCTCGCCTCGGTAGGGATCTTCGAGGGTCTCGATGACGAGACGCTCGACGGGATCGCCCGCCGCAGCATCGCCATCGGAGCTCATCCCGGTGCCAGGTTGGTGCAACAGGGCGAGTCGGGCTTCGACTTCTACATCATCCACACCGGCGACGCCGCCGTTGAGGT
>JACDBE010000317.1 GCA_013695075.1 Acidimicrobiia bacterium | reverse complement strand
GGGCTAGGCGGCTCGGAGCCGTCGCTCCGGGCGGCTACGGAGCAGCGCTGCTGGCGGCGGCGGTGGCCGCCCTGGTGCGCAACCGGGATGCCGCGGCGCTGCTGATGCCGGCGGCGGTGGCCACCATGCACCTGGCATGGGGATGCGGGTTCCTGGTGGAGTCCCGGCGGGGGCGGCGGGTTCAGACCCCGGCGTAGAAGGCGGCCACCGCCTCGGCGGGCCATTGGTGACGGGCCAACACCTGGGGGGCGGCGGCGGTAGCGGCGGTGGCGATGGACGGGTCGGCAACCACCCGATCGATGCCGGCCGCGATGGCGTCCCGGTCACCCGGAACCACCCAGATCACCCCGGCGGCGTCGCCCAGCTCGGCCCGGGCGCCAGGGAGATCGGAGGCCACCACCGGCACCCCCATCGCCAGGTACTCCAGCAGCTTGGTGGGCAGCGAGTGCCTGTAATTGGGCAGGTCGTGCAGCGGCGCCAGGGCAACGGTGTGACTGCCCACCAGGGGAAGGGCCATATGGGCGGGCAGGAATCCGGTGAGGGTGACGGCGACCCCGTGCTCGACGGCGGCCTCCTCCACCTGGGCCCGGGTCTCGGTGCTGGCGCGCCCGATCAGGGTGAGTTCGGAGGCGGCGCTGGCACCCACCGCGGCCACGGCGTCGAGGGCGCCCCGCTCGACCGTCACGTCGCCCAGGTACACCACCCCGGAACGCTCCCCGATGGGGGTGAGCACCGGGTCGTCGATCGCCAGGTAGTTGGGGAACACGGGGTGGTCCCCGGCGAACAGCGACCGGTAGCCCGGTTCCGCCAGGGTCACCGGCACCACTCGTTCCGCCATACGCAGCATCCTCCCCGCCGCCCAACCTGCGACTCGCCGCAGCGGCGGGGGAACGATGCGCTTGTGGGCCATCGAGGCGGGCAGGTTCTCGTGCAGGTCGAACACCACCCGGCGCCGCAGCAGCCCGGCGACGATGGCGGCGGGGAGCAGCTCAGGGTCATGAACCGAGGCCACGTCGTAGTCGCCCCCCAGGATCAGCGCCGAGGCGGTGACCGAGCGGCGCAGCCGCCCCCCGTGGAGGGCCACCACAGCGAAGTCGGGTGCCGTCTCCGGGCCCGGCGCGGTGGTGGCATAGGTGACTGCCGTCGAGCGAGCCAGGGTTGCCACCAGCTTGTGGCGGATACGGGGGTCGTCGGGAGGGTGCACCGACGACACCACCGAGATCCGCCGCTGTGCCCCGCCGGCGGTCACAGGGCAACGATGGCGTCGCCGGTGATGCCATGGCGCCGGTAGGCGCCCCTGGTGTCGAGCACCAGCGGCACCGACTTGGCCAGGGCCTCCAGGTCGAGGGCATCGTGGTCGGTGAGGAGCACGGCGATGTCGAACTCGGTGAGGTCGTCGCCGGCTTCGACCGGGGTGAACCCATGCGAGGCGATGCGGTCGGCGCCCACCACCGGGTCGAGCACGGCGATCTCCGCTCCCCGACGGGCGAGCAGGCGCAGCACATCCAGCGAGGCGGATTCCCGGTCGTCGGCGATGTTGGGTTTGTAGGCGATCCCCACCCCCAGGATGCGGGAGCCGGCCACCGGGGAGCGACGCTCGTTGAGCAGGTCGGCGATACGGCGCACCGTGTATGCCGGCATCTCCTTGTTGACCTGTTCGGCCAGGTCGATGAACCGGGTGGCGACGTTGGCCTCCCGGGCCCGCCAGGCGAGGAACTGCGGATCGAGCGGGATGCAGTGCCCGCCGACACCGGGACCAGGGTAGAAGGCCTGGAAGCCGAACGGCTTGGTTGCCGCGGCCTCGACCACCTCCCAGATGTCGATATCGAGCTGGTGGGCCAGCTGCGCCATCTCGTTGATGAGGGCGATGTTGACCGCCCGGTAGGTGTTCTCCAGCAGCTTGGACATTTCCGCCACCCTGGCCGAGGTCACCGGGTGCACCGTATCCACGATCCGGGCGTATGCCGCCCGAGCCACGGCGGCGGACGCCGGTGACACCCCACCGACCACCTTGGGGATCTGGCCGGTCTTCACCTCGGCCCCGGGGTTGACCCGCTCCGGCGAGAACGCCACGAACACGTCCTCGTCGAGCACCAGACCGCCGTTGGTGACCGCCGGGATCACCAGGTCCTCGGTGGTACCCGGGTATGTGGTCGACTCCAACGAAACCAGCATCCCGGGACGGACCACGGCGGCGACGGTGGCCACGGCGGCCTCGATGTACGACAGGTCGGGCTCTCGGTGCCGGCCCAGCGGGCTGGGGACGCATACGAAGAGGGCGTCGGCGGCGGTGAGCCGCTGCGGGTCGGCGGTGATGGACAGCCCCGACCCCAGTGCCGCCGCCAGTTCGGCGTCGGTGACGTCCTCCACCGGCGATATCCCGGCGTTGAGCTGTTCGACCCGGGAGGGTGATACGTCGAACCCGATCACCTCGAGACCGCGGTGCGCCATGGTGACTGCCAGCGGGAGCCCTACATAGCCCAGCCCGATGACCCCACCGGTCCAGGTCTCCTCGGCGAAGTAGCGGGCGCGCTCGGACATGGGGCTCCAGACGGCGGGTGCGGGACGTCGGGAGTGTAGGCCGTCCCGGTTTGGTTCCCCTCCCCGCTCATGCGGGGAGGGGTCGCTGCGGAGCAGCCGGGGAGGGGACGGTGGCGTCGGGCGAGCGTTGCTGTCCCTGCCCGGCGGCCGCGCGGCAACCTGATCACTTGGCAGCGGGACGGCGCCGGATCGCTCCGC
>JACDBE010000315.1 GCA_013695075.1 Acidimicrobiia bacterium | reverse complement strand
GTGCGCACCGGGGTGCCGCCCGCCGCCAGCACCGTTTCGGGGACGGCCTTGCTGCAGATGAGGTTGTGGACGATGGTGGCCCCCGGGTTCCGCTGCAAGTACCAGTCGGCGACGATGGCGGTGGTGGTGCTCCCCGGTAGGGCGATTCCCTGTTCGTCGACGAAAAAGGCGCGGTCGGCGTCGCCGTCGAAGGCGACGGCCAGGTCGGGGCTGGTCCGCCCCACCAAGTCGAGCAGGTCGGCGATGTTTTCCGGACGCAGCGGATCGGCGGGATGGTTGGGGAAGGTCCCGTCCGGCTCGAGGTACAGGGGGTCGAGCTCGGCTCGGATCCCGGCGAAGACCTGGGGAATGGCGACACCGGCCATCCCGTTTCCTCCGTCGACGGCCACCCGCAGCGGGCCGATCGAGGCGGCATCGACGATGCCCAGCAGGTGCTCGACGTAGGCGTCGATGACCGGGACGTCGTCGACAGACCCGCGGTCAGCGGCGACGGGCAAACCGGACTCGGCCAGGCTGCGGATGTCACCCAGCCCGCTGTCCTCACCCACCGGGGCAGCCCCGGCGAGGCAGAACTTGAGCCCGTTGTACTCCGGCGGGTTGTGCGAGGCGGTCACCATCACCCCCGGGAGCGACCACGCCCCGGAGGCGTAATACAAGGCATCGGTGGTGATGGGACCCAGGCGGGCGACGTCGGCTCCCTGGGAGGTGATGCCGTCCACCAGCGCCGCCACCAGATCGGGCGACGAGGAGCGGCAGTCGTGGCCGACGGCGATGCGCTCGGCGGCGGCAAAGGCGGCGAAACCCTGCCCAATGCGGCGGACGGCTTCGGTGTCGATCTGGTCGGGGTAGACGCCGCGGACGTCGTACGCCTTGAAGATGTCGGCCAGGTCCATGGACCGGTCAGTGTAGGGGAGGTGGCGTGCCGGCCCAGGGCGCCCCGAACCGCTGGTGCCACCGCCTCCGTACACTTGCCGCCTCCGATGCCGCCGACCACGCCCATATACGCCCCCACCGTGACCGTGGTGATCCCGGTGCACAACGAGGCGGACTACATCGAAGGGGGGCTCCGCCAGCTCTTCGCCGAGATCGCCGCCGTCGACGCCTCGGTCGAGGTCCTCGTAGCCGAGAACGGCTCCACCGACGACACCGCGGCGATCATCACCCGGTTGACCGAGACCATGCCGGGGTTGTCGCTGCTCCACCTCGACACCGCGGACTACGGGGCGGCGATGCGGGCTGGGTTCCTGGCTTCCACCGCCGATTGGGTGGTCAACTTCGACATCGACTACTTCAGCGGCGACTTCCTCGCCGGGGCCGTCACCCGCCACGACGCCGATGTGGTGCTCGCCTCCAAGCGGGCCCCGGGATCCGACGACCGCAGGTCTCGGTTCCGCAAGGTGGCCACCTGGGGCTTCAACCTGCTGCTGCGCACCATCCTGGGATCCCGGGTGTCCGACACCCACGGGATGAAGGCCATCCGCCGTGCCGTGATCGACGTCGTCGCCGCCGAGGTTGGCTCCACCAAGGACCTGTTCGACACCGAGCTGGTGATCCGGGCGGAGCGGGCCGGGTTCCGCATCGTCGAGGTTCCGGTGACGGTGGAGGAACGCCGCCAGAGCCGCTCCCGGCTCGTCCGCCGCATCCCCCGCACGGTGCGCGGGCTGTGGAGGATCCGCCGCAGCCTCCGCTGAAGCCCGAGGCCTCGGACCGGCACCAGGTAGACGGCCGGCGAGTCAGTCCGGGTCGGCGGTGACCACGCCGCGCATGTCCGACTGGTGGCGCAGCGCCTTGTGGAACACCAGGTCACGGTACGAGGCGAACTTGGGCACGATGATGATGCCGGCGGCGAGCAACGACACCATGTTCTCGCCGATGGTCCCCAGCGGGCCGAACCATCGATCGGCGCCGGTGACCATGGCCACGGTGATCCCCCAGGCGATGGCATTGATCCCGAAGAAGCGCACCGTCTCTTCCAACCCTCCCGAGTTGTGGACCAGGTCGAAGGTCCACCGGCGGTTGAGGACGTATGAGCCCAGCGTGGCGGTGGCGAAGGCGATCGTGATCGACCAGAACAGCGACACCCCCACCACGCTCCGGAGCACGTTGAATGCCACGAAGTAGGCGATGGTGTTGAGCACCCCGATGAGGCCCAGGCGCACCATCCTGGTGCCGGCGTCGCGGGTGGCCAAGCTGCGCAGGTAGTCCTTCATGGCCCCTCGACCAGGTAGCGGGCGCTGGCGCCGGCGTCAACAGGTTCGTTGTCACCGGTGTTGCGGCGCCGTCGGATGGTGAACGCCAGCACCCCGGCCAGGGCGACCAGGGTCAACGCCAGCCCGACGTTCTCAGGGACTCCGTTGGCGAACTCCAGCACCACCTGCTCCTCGGTTGGGATCACAACCATCAGCGACGGGGCGGCACGATAGGGCCCGTCGGCCCCGATCGCCCGCCATGCCGGGAAGTACGACACCTTGACCAGATGCGGTTCGCCAACGGCGGTTGTGGTGAACGACAGCCGCTCGTTGTCGACGACAATGTCGGAGACGGTGCCCGGGTCGGTGATGGGCGCCCCCACCCCCGCCAGGTTGCTGGTGGCCGCCGTCCGGGGCCAGGTGTCGGGGCCGTCCTCCACCAGCCACTGATCCATTCCCTGCCAGTCGTCGTACCACTGCAACGACGCCTCGGTGAAGTCGAGGTCGCCCACGTACACCGCCGGGAGACTGGTGGCGACCTCGACCAGGGGCGCCTCCGGGAGCCGGAAGATGGTCACTGGACCGGACTGGGCGATCTCGTCGAGCCCGACGTCGGCGGCAGCCGTCTTGGTGCCTTCGGACCACGCCACCAGGTAGTCCACCCCGTAGACACCCAGGTGGGCCACTGCCCGCTCCAGGTCACGACCCGGGTAGTCGAGGCCCCGCACCGGGTTGGAGGGTTGCTCGGCCACCTCCGATGCGTTGAGGAAGTGGAACGGCGTGGTCAGCGAGGACTCGAAGAAGAGCCCCTCCATCGACGGGTGCTCCCCCGTCCAGTAGGGGAAGAGCATGAACGCCATCGGCGATCCGTACCGGCCCATGTCGTCGCTGTGCGGCTCCCACATCACTCGGCCGGGTGGCAGCTGGTCGATCGTCTGCATGATCGCCTGGTACTCGGGGAACGACTCCTTGCCCTCGTAGCCGGTGTAGTTCCATCGCACCCACCCGGGGACGTCGTGCACCCCGGCCAGGGTGACGTTGCCGATCAGCACCAGCGCCACCACCACCCCCGCGGCCAGGTTGCGTCTCCGATCGGGCAGGAAACGGGCCGCCGCCCGCACCGTCAGCCCGAGGGCGATGCCGGCAAACAGGTAGCCGGCCATAAACCAATACGGCAGCAGCCGACCGTTGTACACCTTGGTGAGGTCGATCAACCCGCCCAGCGCCACGTATCCCAACAGCGGGATGACCGCCATCGAGATCAGCACCAACACGTCGTCGCGCCGCAGCAGGGTCCATGCCAGCCCGATGAGCGCCAGCACCAGCACGGGGATGAACTCGCCGGGGAACGGGGTGGAGGTGGTCCCCGGGTTGGGGGTCTCGCCGATGAGCCCGGTCACCGGGCTCCACCCCATGTCGCTGGTCATCCCCTGGAGCACCCGCACCAGCAGCGGCAACGCCCAGATGGCCGACAGAGCGAAGCCGATGGTCCACGACCGCAGCAGGGCGGTGGTCCCCCGCCGTCTCAGCACCATTGGCAGGGTGATGAGCACCACCAGCAGCGTGGTGACGATGTGGGTGAGGGCGGTGAGGGCCAGCACCACACCGGTGCGCACCGTGAACCCGCGATCCTCCCTGAGGTCACGGGCCAGCAGCCCGATGTACACCAGCGACAGGGCAAAGGACCAACCGAAGGAGAACTCGCCGGCGAGGGTCGACTTGATGTTGGCGCCGTAGATGGAGAAGCTCTCCATGAACACATACGTGGAGGCGAA
>JACDBE010000300.1 GCA_013695075.1 Acidimicrobiia bacterium | reverse complement strand
TCGATCTCCTTGTGGCGCCACTCGGAGGCCCGGTACACGCAGGCGATGAGGCCCATGCGGTGGAGGCGGCGGAAGTCCCCGTACACGAAGGCGTACCGGGCCTTGGTTTCGTCGGCGGCGCCATCGGTGAGCCCCAGATGCCACTCGGCGTACTCGTCGCACGAGTGCGACTCTAGAAAAGCGTTCTCGTCGTCGGCTCCCGGCTGCACCTCGCCCCAGGAGCTGCGCAACACGTACTGGCGGGCGTCGATGAGCTTCCGCGCCCTTTCCACTCCCGGCTGGTTCACCTTGTAGGAAGCCATAGGTTCATTCTGGTCGGCTCAGTTCCGTTGCCAACCGGTTGTTGTCGGGCACGCCGTTCTGTCAGTGCCGGTGGGGGAGCGAGCCCTCGGCGGTGCGCACCGCCAGCCATGTGGTCAGAGGAACGGCGGCCACCAGTCCGATGCTGCCCACCAGGGTGCGGATGATCTCGACGGCGACGATCTCGGAGTTGGCGATGGCGCCCAGCGACTGCTCGGCGAGCACGAACAGGATGAGCAGCGGTAGGGCTGCCCCGGCGTACGCCAGCAGCAGGGTGTTCACCGTGGAGGCGATGTGGCTGCGGCCGATCCGCATCGCCCGGGAGAACAGGGTAGCCCGATCGCCGCTGGGGTCCGCCGCCGCCAGTTCCCACACCGCCGCCGCCTGGGTCACGGCCACATCGTCGAGGGCGCCCGCCGTCCCCAGGACGATCCCGGCGAGCAGGAGACCGGCAACATCGATGCCGTCGAACAGGGTGAGGAAGGTGCTCTCCTCGGAGGCGAAGCCGGAGAAGTGGGCCAGCTCGGTGGCGATGAGAGCGAGTAGCGCGGTGATCAGCAACGCCCCCACGATGCCGAGCAGGGCGACGTGGGTCATTCGGGTGAACCCGTGGGAGGCGTACAGGGTGAGCACGGCGATCGCCGTCGCCCCCACCACGGCAATCACGATCGGGCTGCCTCCCTCGAGCAGGCTGGGAACCACGAACAGCAGCAGCACCCCCAGGCTGCTGGTCACCCCCCCAAGGGCGGCAAGCCCCCGCCACCACCCAACGGCGATGACGGCAGCGGCGAACAACACCGCCGCCCACAGCAGCACCCCGCGGCGTTGGAAGTCACCGGTGAACTGGTAGGCCACCTGGACGCTGGCGGGGGACACCGCCAGCGCCTCGGCGGTCCCGTTTTCGGGGGAGAGCTGGACGATGGCCTCCTCACCGGCCCTCATCAGGGATGCCGGTTCGTCCGTCCTGGCAAGGTAATCCGCCGTAGTCGGGACACCTTCTGTGGTGACCTCTACGGTGAGCACCCTGCAGATGGCTCCGGCCTCGAAGGCACACGGCGCCTCACCGACCGCCACCACCCGGCCGTTGGGGGTGAGCCGGGACAGGATGGCCGTCGTGCCCACCGTGAACTCGGGGTTGAGGTCCGAAGGGGGGAACGACTGGCGGTAGATCTGGCCGGCATCGGGGCCTTCGTCGATGCGGAACTCGACGGCGACGCAGCTCAGATCGGGGTTTCCCTGGCAGGGCGCCTCGATGGAGGAGACGATCTCGGCAGCGTGCAGTTCGCTGGGGATTCCCAGGGTGCGCAACGCTACCGACTGACGGGCGTCGCCGGTGGGCCACAGCAGGATCATCCCGACGGCGGTGCCGGCCACCACGGCGATCACCACCCAGTCCAGGGCCCCCAACCCACGTGGTCGCGGTCGGGGCGATCCTTTACCGGCGTCGGCGAACTCGATCCAGGCGTCGACATCGCCGCCAGGTCGCTCGTCCACGGCCACTCTCCTCCACTCAACGGTTGCGGCTGGTGCCGTATCATCGCCGCCGTGCGACCTTCCGTGGCGATCCTTGGCGCCGGTTCGATGGGCGGCATCCTGGCCGAGGGACTGCTGCGCGCCGGCTGGGATCCCGGCGAGGTCATCATGGCAGCCCGCCGTCCCGAACAGGCCCAGGAGGCGGAGCGGTTCATCGGGGTGCCGGTGGTGCTCGACGCGGCGCAGGCGGCCGCCGGGCGCGACGTGGTGGTGGTGGCGGTCAAGCCCAAGGACGTGCCGACGCTGCTCGATCAGGTTGCGGAGGCGGTGACCCCCCCACAACTGGTGATCTCCCTCGCCGCCGGTGTGCCCATCGCCGTGTTCGAGAAGGCGTTGCCCGGGGTAGCGGTGGTCCGCTCGATGCCCAACACCCCCGCCGCCGTCGACGAGGGTATGACCGCCTACTGCGGCGGCTCCCAGGTGGACTCGGCCGCCCTGGAGACGGCGGCCTCGGTGCTGGCGGCCGTTGGGCAGACCATCAACCTGTCCGAGGATCTGCTGGATGCAGTCACCGCCGTGTCGGGCACCGGGCCCGCATACGTATTCCTGCTGGCCGAAGCGCTCACCGAGGCGGCCATCCGGGAAGGCCTGCCCCACCATGCCGCCGAGAAGCTGGTGCTACAGACGGTGCGTGGCGCCGGCATCCTGCTCGCCACCAGCCCCAAGAGCGCCTTCCGGCTGCGCGCCGAGGTGACCTCACCGGGGGGCACCACGGCGTCGGCGATGCACACCCTGGAGGATGGCGGCTTCCGGGCGCTGGTGGAGGATGCGGTGCGGTCGGCGGCGTCGCGGTCGCGTGAGCTGGGACAGGAGGCGGCGGCCCAGGACCAGGCCGGCTGACCAATGGACCTGCTCGGTCGTGCCCTGCTGGCGGCCACCGATCTGGGGTTGGTGCGGAAGGTCTTCACCGGGACGCGTCCCGGTCGGGCGCTATCGACCCGGTTCGTCGCCGGCGAGACCCTGGACGAGGCGGCGGCGGTGGCCCGCAGGCTGAAC
The DNA here is from genome assembly GCA_013695075.1 of Acidimicrobiia bacterium. Lineage (GTDB taxonomy): Bacteria > Actinomycetota > Acidimicrobiia > Spongiisociales > UBA5794 > JACDBE01. Next base: position 1,927 of record JACDBE010000300.1, on the reverse strand, counting down.
GCCAAGGGGGCGCGGGTGTCGCTCGACTACCTGGGCGAGCACGTGGAGGATCGTCCCCAGGCGCTGGGAGCCCGCGACGATTATCTGGCGTGCCTGGACCGCATCGCCGCCGACGGTATCGACGCCAACATCTCCATCAAGCTGACTCAGCTCGGGCTGGGCTTCGACGACGACCTCGCCGTCGAGTCGCTGCACACCCTCGCCGCCCGTGCCGCCGAGGCGGAGACGTCGGTCACCGTCGACATGGAGGAGAGTGCCTTCACCGCAGCCACCCTCGACGTCTATGAGAAGGTGCAGGCGGAGCGGGGCAACGTGGGGATCGCCATCCAGGCCTATCTACACCGCACCGCCGCTGACCTCGACCGGATCCTGCCGCTCGACGGGCACATCCGCCTGTGCAAAGGCGCCTATGCCGAGCCGGAGGACATCGCCTTCCAATCGGGCGACGAGGTCGACGCCTCCTTCGATCGGCTGTTGGCGACGTTGATGGCGGCAAAGAACGTGCGGCCTGCGGTAGCCACCCACGACGGCGACCGGATCCGTCTCGCCCGCAACCTCGGCTCGCAGCGCACCGGGTACTTCGAGCTGCAGATGCTGTACGGGGTGCGCCCGACGCTACAGGACCAGTTGCTCGCCGACGACCTGCGGCTGCGCATCTACGTGCCGTACGGGGTGGCCTGGTACCCCTACCTCACCAGACGCATGGCGGAGCGTCCCGCCAACCTGTGGTTCTTCCTCCGGGCAGTGGCAGGCCGCCGGTAGCTCGCGGCAGCCCACCAGAGCGGGCTATCCGGGGAGTTCCGACCGCCATGGTGGGTCCGCTCCGGCACGGGAGACGGTGATCGCCGCCACCGCGGCGGCGAAGTCGTGGACCTGGCGGGCGTCGTCGGCGGTCAACGCGGCAACGGCGGGTTTGGTCAGCAGGCCGGCGTCGTGGAGGGCGGCCAGCATCCCCGCCCCGTAGGAGTCGCCCGCACCGATGGTGTCGACCACGGTGACCGGCGGTATCGCCAGGTCGACGGCGCCGCCACGGGTGACCGCAGTCACCCCGTCACCTCCCCTGGTCAGCATCACCAGCGGCGCCCCCAGACTGTGCACCCAGGTAGCGGTGTCGGCCGGGTCTTCGCCGGGGCGGAGCAGGTCGGCGTCCTCGGCGCTCAGCTTGACGATGTCGGCGTCCGCCATCACCCCGATCATCCGCCGCCGGTGCGACGCCATGTCGTCGATGGCCGATGGGCGGAGGTTGGGGTCGATGGCCACCACCATGGCCGCCATGTTGGCGCGTATGAGGCCAACCAGGGTGGTGGCGGTGGGTTCGATGACCAGCCCCAGGGTCCCGCACCACAGGGCGGTGACGTCACCCGGCAGCGGGTCGGGGGCCCGTTCGGTGGTGACCGCACCCGCCGAGGTGGCGTCGAGATAGAACCCGTAGGAGGCTACCCCGGCCTCGTCGATGGCGGCCACCGCCAGCGTCGTGGGGGCATGGGTGTCGACGGCCAGAGCCAGGTCGACGCCGGCGTCGGCGAGGTGGCTGCGCATCCGCTGTCCGAAGCGGTCGGTGCTGAGCCCGCCAAGGAACCCGACCGGCACCCCGAGCCGGCCCAACGCCACCGCGGTGTTGCACGGCCCCCCACCGGGGTGGGCGGTGAAGCGACCGTCGTCTCCCTCGGCGAGGTCGATCAACGCTTCTCCGGCGATCAGGATCATCGAATGCTCCCCACGGCGCAGGCTGGCCGGCAGGCTATCAACGTTGCGGCTCCGAGCAGGTAGGAGCCCCGCCCTCCGCACGTCTGTTTTCCCTCCCCGTTTCGGGCAGGGTGGCTGCGGAGTTCTTGTTTCCCTCCCCGTTGTGCGGGAGGGTTCCTGCCCGGGGACCGGCTTTGCCGGCCCGACAACCTCCCGCGACCAGGGCCGCGTCTTTGGGGGG
>JACDBE010000297.1 GCA_013695075.1 Acidimicrobiia bacterium | reverse complement strand
GCCCCCAACCGCACCGCGATGAGGCGCCAGCCGAAGAGCCGAAAGCAACGGCTGCGCCAACAGCGCAGGGCCGGCGGCGTACTCCGACGATTCCGACCCACTTGATCGGGTTGACCGAGATACACGCTAACCTCCCGGCGCCGATGCGGCCCTCGGGGCCGGGTCGGTTACCAGACGCCGCCGGTGTGCGGCCCGCCCTCAGGGGGTTTCGTGGGATTCGATGGTTGGTTCACCCTGGCCATGCTGGTGGCGATGCTGGCGCTGCTCGCCCTCGATCGGCTGCCGCCGTCGATGGTGGTCGTTGCCACCACTGTCAGCCTGATGATCAGCGGGATCATCAGCCAGCAGGAGGCGTTCGCCGGCTTCTCCAATCCCGCCCCGATCACCGTCGCCGCCCTGTACGTGCTCGCCTTCGCCGCCCAGAAGACCGGGCTGCTCTCCCCCGCCGTCTCCCGGCTGCTCGGCGATGGCACCGGATGGCGGGCGGTGGCCCGCCTCACCGCCCCGGTGGCGGGGGCGTCGGCCTTCCTCAACAACACCCCGTTGGTGGCCATGCTCATCCCTGACGTGGTGTCGTGGTCGCAGCGCAAGCGCATCTCTGCCTCCAGGTTCCTCCTGCCGCTGAGCTACGCCGCCATCCTCGGCGGGTGCATCACGTTGATCGGCACCTCGACCAACCTGGTGGTGTCCGGTCTGATGGAAGAGGCCACCGGCGAGCCATTCAGCCTGTTCGAGATCACCCCTATCGGCTTGCCGGTGGCTCTGATCGGGTTGGCGGTGATGATCGCCTTGGTTGGCCGGGTGATTCCCGAGCGGCGAGGTGTCTCCGAGGTGGAGAACTTCCGCGAGTTCACCGTCACCATGGAGGTCGTCGGCGGCGGCCCTCTGGACGGGGTCACCGTCACCGACGGCGGATTGCGCGATCTGAACGCGGTGTACCTGGTGGAGATCGAGCGCGATGGCCGGGTCATCGCCCCGGTGGATCCCGACACCGAGCTGGACGCCAACGACCGGCTCGTGTTCGCCGGCAAGGTCGACCAGATCGTCGACCTGCAGCGGGCAACGGGGCTGCGCTCGGCCGAGCATCCCCACTACATGGCGGTCGACACCCCCGGTCACACCTTCTACGAGGCGGTGGTGGGCAGGTCGTCGCCGCTGGTGGGGGTGACGCTCAAGGAGGCCGACTTTCGCAGCAGGTTCCAGGCGGCGGTAGTGGCCATCCATCGTGACGGCGAGCAGGTGAAGGCCAAGCTGGGTCAGGTCGAGCTGCGACCGGCGGACACCCTGCTGGTGCTGGCCGGGCCCGAGTTCAAGCGGGACTGGGGCGACGGCCACCACTTCCTGGTCATCGCCACGCTCGGTGGCCCGCCCCCCACCGCCACCAGGAAGGCTCCGCTGGTTGGGGTGGTCGGCGCCGCGGTGATCCTGCTGGCCGCCTTCGAGATCGTCGACATCCTGGAGGGATCGCTTATGGCGGTGGCGGCGCTGCTGCTCACCAAGGTGCTCACCCCCCGGGACGTCCGCAACGCCGTCGACATCGATGTCATCGTGCTCATCGGCGCCGCCTTCGGGCTGGGGGCGGCCATGCAGAACAGCGGGGTGGCGGTCACCTTCGCCGACGGGTTGGTGGCAGGTCTGGGCAACTACGGCGACTTCGGGATCGTGCTGGGGACGCTGCTGGCCACCGCCGCCATCACCGAGTTGGTGACCAACAACGCCGCCGCCGCCCTGATGTTCCCCATCGCCCTCGGCGTGGCCGCCACCACCGGGCTCGATCCGCGGGGACTGGCCCTGGGGGTGGCCGTCGCCGCCTCGGCCTCGTTCCTGACCCCGATCGGGTACCAGACCAACATGATGGTGTACGGGCCTGGCGGCTACAAGTTCACCGACTACACCAGGCTGGGGATCCCCATGAACCTGCTGGTGATGCCCACCGCGGCGCTGTGCGTGGTCACGTTCTGGTGAGGAAGTCGGCCAACCCGGCGTAGGCGATGTCCACGTTGGCCAGCGCCACCGACTCGTCGGGGCGATGGGCCAGCGACGGGTCCCCCGGGCCGTAGTTGACGGCGGCGACACCGCGGGTGGTGAGCCGGGCGACGTCGGTCCAGCCCTGCTTGGCCGCCCGTTCGGCACCCAGGGCGGCCCCGAGGCGATCGACGTGAGGGTTGCCCACCGGCACTGTGCCCCCCGCCGCCCGGTCCCGGATCGTCACCCGGTCGGCGTCGGCGGCGACTTGGCGGAGCCGCTGCTCGGCCTCGTCCAACCCGTACACCGGGGGGAACCGGTGGTTGAGGTTGATCACGAACTCGGCGGGGATCACGTTGTTGGCGATGCCGCCGGTCGCCCTGGTCACCGAGTACACCTCGCGGAACTCCAGACCGTCCACCACCACCGGTTGCGGCTGGCGGTGGTGGATCTGGTCGAGCCAGGCACCCGCCTTGGTGACGGCGTTCTCCCCCAGCCAGGGCCGGGCGCTGTGCGCCGCCTGACCGGTGAACACCACGTCAGCGTTCATCATCCCGTTGCACCCCAGCTCCAGCCTGAGGTCGGTGGGTTCCAGCACGATGGCCAGTTGCGACTCGGTGAGCCAGGGGACCCGATCGAGGACCTCCTCGAGCCCGTTGTCGGCGGACGGTCCCTCCTCCTTGTCGTAGAAGACGCCGATGACGTCGTAGGGGCCTTCGATGACCGGTTGGCTCTCCAGCAGGTGGATCATCACCGCCACCCCGGCCTTCATGTCGGTGGTGCCCAGCCCGTACATGCGGTCGCCGTCGACCCGGGCGGTGGCGTTGCCCTGTACCGGGACGGTGTCGATGTGGCCGTAGAGCGAGATCATCGGTCGCCCGGTGCTGCGGCCCACCACCAGGCTGTTACCCACCCTGGTCGCCGCCTCGATGGACCACGTCTCCAGCAACCGGGAGGCGACGGCGGTGCACAACCGGCCCTCGTTACCGGTGACGGAGGGGATGTCCACCAGCTGAGCAAGTGTCCGATGCAGGTCCTTCACGCCTGCACCCCGAACACCCGCAGCGCCTCGTTGAGGGTGGTCTTGCGGTCGGTGGACTCGTTGCGCCATCCCACGATGAGCGGGCATTGCACCTGGTAGGTGCCGGCGGGGAACTCCTTGGGTCGGGTGCCGGGAACCACCACGGCATTGGCCGGGACCCGGCCTCTGATCTCCACCGGTTCGTCGCCGGTAACGTCGATAAGTGGGATGGAGGCGCTGATGGTGGTGTTGGCGCCGAGCACCGCCCCGGTCTCCACCACCACCCCTTCCACCACGATCGACCGGCTGCCGATGAAGGCGCCGTCCTCGACAATCACTGGGCGTGCTCCCGGCGGCTCCAGCACCCCGCCGATCCCCACCCCGCCGGACAGGTGGACGTTGCGGCCGATCTGGGCGCACGATCCCACCGTGGCCCAGGTGTCGACCATGGTGCCCGATCCCACCCTGGCACCGATGTTGACGTACCCCGGCATCACCACCACCCCCGGCTCGCAGAAGGCCCCGTAGCGAACCGTTCCCGGGGGCACCACCCGGATGCCGGCCTCGGCCAGGTTACGCTTGGTGGGGATCTTGTCGTGGTACTGGAACGGGCCGATATCGATGGTCTCCAACCCGGCGATGCGGAAGTAGAGCAGGATGGCCCGCTGCACCCACTCGTTGACCACCCACTGCCCGTCGACCTTCTCCGCCACCCTGACCACACCCCGGTCGAGAGCGTCGATGGTGCGGGACACGGCGGCCGCAGCACCGTCGAGTCGGTCCAGGTCGGCATAGGCGGCCTCGATCAGCTGTTGGTCGGTCACCGGTTGATCGGTCACCGGTTGATCCGTGTTGGGGCCGTCGCTCACTGCCTCAGGCACTCCGCCACGACCTCCACCGCCGCCTGGCACTCCTCGAGAGTGGGCACCAGTGCCAACCTCAGATGACCCTCGCCTCCGGCGCCGAAGATCCGTCCCGGCGAGACCACCACCCCGCCGTCGAGCAGGGCGTCGGCAACGGCCAGGTCGTCACCGACGTGGACCCACAGGTACAGCCCCGCCGTCGAGGCCACCACCCGGTGGCCAGCCGCCTCGAAGGCCTTGCGCAGCACCGCCCGCTTCGAAGAAAAGATCTCCCGTCGCTCAGCGGCGTGGGCGTCGTCCGACCAGGCAGCGGCGGCGGCCGCCTGGACGAACTCGGGCGATGCGGTACCGGTGGCGGCGCGCAGCCGCTTCAGGGCGGCGATGGCCTCCGGGTCGCCCACCACGGCCCCGGAACGGTATCCGGTCATCCCCGACCGCTTGGAGCAGGAGAAGAAGGCGAGCACCCCGGGTGCCCCGTCGCCGGCCACCTGGAGCAGCGAGCCGGGGCCGTTGGGGAAGGCGTCCGGTTCGTACACGTCGGCGTAGCACTCGTCGGAGAACAGCCAGTTGCCGTTGAGCCTGCTGGTGTCGACCATGGTGGCCAGAGTGGCGAAGTCGGTGACCGCCCCGGTGGGGTTGTGCGGGGTGCAGGTCCACACGATCGCCGCCCGGTCCCACACCCGGTCGGGGATGTCCTCGGTGCGCAGCACGAAGTCGCCGCCGAGCGCCACTTCGTGGGTGGCGGCGCCGGCAAACAACGCACCTCGCTGGTAGATGGGGTAGCCGGGCGTGCCGTACACCACCACGTCGCCGCCGCTGCCGTCGACGAACGCCAGCGGGGCGGTGAACACCGCCTCCTTGGAACCCGAAGTGGGGATCACCTGGGTGTCCGGGTCGACGTTGACGTCGAAGCGCCGTTTCAGGTAGGCGGCGATGGCGGTTCGTAGCTCGGCGGTGCCCGCCGTGGCCGGGTACTGCGACACCTCGGGCACGGCGTCGATCAGCGCCTGGCGGATGAAGGGGGCGGTGGGCTCGCGAGGATCGCCGATGGAGAAGTCGATGACGGGTCGACCCTGCTGGCGCAGCTCGGCCACCTTGTCGTGGACGGCGGCGATGGGGTAGACGCCGAGTTGGGCGAGCACCGGGTTGATCCGCATCGGCGCCACGCTAGCCGGGGCCCCCAGCCGGCCAGCAGCAGGTCCAGTCCCCAACCGTAGGATCCTCCCGGTGACGACCACCCGCTACCGCATCGTGCTACTGGTGCTGGGGTTGGCGTTGGTGGCGGTGGTGGTGGGTGCCGTGGTGCTCGCTCCCAGCGGCAGGGACCCCGGGCTTCCCACCGAACTCGAGGGCTACTCCCCCACCGACGGGGCCGCAGTGCTGCGCCAGACCCAGATCGTTGTTGACCTGGAGCCGGGATACGTTGTCTCGCTCACCGTCGACGGGGTGCCCATCCCCGCCGACGAGATGGGCGGGGTGGTCGAGAGTGGCCAGTTCACGTGGCAGCCGGGACCGGGCATGACCTTCACCGAATGGACACCCGGCTTCCACCACGTGGTGGCCACCTGGGACCGGGCCTCCGGCCTCCCCGCCCCCGGCTCCCTGCGGTGGACCTTTCGGGTGCAGTAGGCCAGACCCAGGCCGCCCGGTGAGCCAAACGCGCGGCGGCCTCAGCTTGGTCGGCCCACCGGCTCGGCACCGGGACTGGTGCGGGCACGCCGATCGGCCGACAGGCTCCACAGGGCCACCGCAAGGGCCACCAGCAACGTGACCGCCGCCACCGTCACGGTGTCGGTGAAACCGGCGACCTGGGCGGCGGCCGGAGCCTCGGTGGGGTCGGCGATCCCCGAATAGGCCGACACCCGCGCTGCCCACACCGTGCCCAGCACCGTTACCCCTACGATCTGGCCCATGATGCGGGTGATGGTGAGCATCCCCGAGGTGACCCCCAACCGGTGGGGAGGCACCGCCCCCATAACCGCGCTGTTGTTGGGCGACTGGAAGACGCCGATGCCGATCCCCACCGGGATCGCCAGCAACAGCCATGACGCCGTGGTGGTCTCCAGCGAAAGCGTGGTCAGACCGAAGTAGCCCAGCACCAGCACCACCAGCCCGGCGGCCAGCACCGGGCGCGGTCCCACCCGGTCCGAGATCGACCCACTGATGGGCGACACGATCCCCAGCGAGATGGGGGCGGCTGCCAGCAGCAACCCCATCGTCCTGATGTCGTAACCGAGCACGTCCTGGAGGTAGAAGGGGGCCAGCACCAGGAAGCCGGCCAGGGCGACGAACACCAGCCACCCGGTGAACAGGTTGGCCGACAGCAGCCGGTTGCGGAACAGGGTGAGGTCGAGCATGGGATGAGCCACCCGGCGCTCGATGGCCACGAACCCCGTCAGCGCCACCGCGGAGCCGGCGAGAAGCCCCACCACCGCAGGGTCGGTAAAGCCCAGCTCCTGGGCCAAGGTCAGCCCCAGCATCATCGACAGGAGCCCGACGCAGAAGGCGGCGGCACCGGAGAAGTCGAAACGCTCCCCGCCCTTGGCGGCGACGTCGGGTACGAAGCGCCATGCCGTCCAGGTGCCGAGGATCCCGATGGGGAGGTTGACCAGGAAGATCCATCGCCAGCTCAACGAGTCGATGATCAGCCCTCCGGCCGCCGGGCCGATAGCCACCCCGATGGACACGATCGAGCCGGCCAGCCCCAGCGCCCTGCCCCGTTCCGATGGCGGGAACGCCTCGGTCAGGATGGCGAAGCCGAGGGCGAAGATCATCGCCGATCCGATCCCCTGGACGATGCGGAACCCGATCAGCCAGCCCACCCCGGGAGCTAGCCCGCACAGGGTGGAGGCCACGGTGAACACGGCGAACCCGGCGGTGTAGATGGGACGCTTGCCGGTCATGTCACCAAGCCGCCCCACGCTCAGGGTCAGCGTCGCCAGAACCAGCAGGTAGCCGAGCACGATCCACTGCACCGAGGCAAAGCTGGTGTCGAACTCGCGCTCCAGGGTGGGCAAGGCGGCGTTGACGATGCTGCCGTCGATAGTGCCCAGGAAGATCCCCATGGCGATGGCCGCCATGACCAACCATTTGCGTGAATAGTCAACGGGGTGCATCTATTTTGCCCGGCCGGACTTTGCCGGCTGCGCCGAGTGCGCCATCACCGCGAACCCAGCATGGCGGGTCCCTCCGTCAACAACCGCTTCAGCCCGGCCTCGTCGAGCACCGGGACACCCAGGGTCTCCGCCTTGGCCAGCTTGGAACCGGGCGACTCGCCGGCGATAACCGCCGCCGTCTTCTTCGACACCGACCCAGTGACCTTGCCGCCCTGCCCGGTGATGGCGGCGGTGGCCTCGTCGCGGGTGAACCCGGCCAGGGTCCCGGTAATGACGAAGGTGAGCCCGGCCAGCTCGTCGGAGACGGCCGGAGACTCCCGGCGCTCGTCCGCCAGCCGCACCCCGGCCTCGCCGAGCCGCTTCACCAGCATCCGATTGTCCGGGTCTGCGGTCCATGCGGCGATGGCGGCGCCTATCTCGGGGCCGACACCCTCGACGGCGTCGATCTCTTCCTCGGTGGCCGTCATCAGCGCCTCCATCGACCCGAAGGCGTCGGCCAGGGTCCGGGCCATGGTGCCGCCGACATGGGTGATCCCCAGGGCGGTGAGCAGGCGCGCCACAGGACGGTCCCTGGCGGCGGCGATGGCTGCCCGCAACTTGCCCACCGACGTCTCCCCCCAACCGTCGAAGTCGAGCAACCGGTCGACATCCATGGTGAAGATGTCGGCCGGGTCGGCGATCAGCTGCTCGTTGATGAGAAGATCGACCGTCTTGTAGCCCAGCCCTTCGATGTCCATGGCACCGCGGGAGGCGAAGTGGAACAGGTGCTCCCGGAGCCGGCTGGGGCAGGCGTAGCCGCCGGTGCAGCGAGCCCGAGCCTCCCCCTCGGGGGTGACGATGGGGTTATCGCAGAAGGGGCACTGGGCCGGCATCCGCCACACCCTGGCCCGCTTGGGTCGCAGCGACAGCACCGGCGCCACCACCTCGGGGATGACGTCGCCGGCACGGCGCACCACCACGGTGTCACCCTGACGCAGGTCCTTGCGGTGCAGCTCGCCCTCGTTGTGCAGGGTGGCGGTGCTCACCGACACCCCGCCGACGAACACCGGGTCGAGCCTGGCATACGGGGTCACCGCCCCGGTGCGGCCCACGTTGACCTCGATGGCCAGCAGCATGGTGGTCTTCTCTTCGGGGGGGAGCTTGTACGCCACCGCCCAGCGCGGGCTCTTGGCGGTGAATCCGGCGCGCTCCTGCTGGTCGAACCGGTCAACCTTGACCACGATGCCGTCGATCTCGTAGTCGCGGTCGTGGCGATGGGCGGCCACGTCTGCGATGTACGCCTCGACGGTGGCGAGGTCGGTCAGCCGCTTGGATTCCGGGTTGGTGCGCAGCCCCAGGTCGCCCAGCCACGCCAGCGCCTCGGCGTGTGAACCCAGCTGGGGACCACCCTCGAGGTGCCCCACCTGGTACACCCAGATGGCCAGCCGGCGGCCCGCCGTCTTGGCCGGGTCCTTCTGCCGGACCGATCCCGCCGCCGTGTTGCGGGGGTTGACGTAGGGACGAAGCCCGAGCTCAGCCTGGCGGGCGTTGAGTTCGTCGAAAGCGGACACCGGCAGGTAGACCTCGCCCCGCACCTCCATCACCGCCGGCGGGTCGCCGTAGAGCCGCAGCGGCACGGCATCGATGGTACGGATGTTGGCGGTGATGTCCTCGCCGGTGACCCCGTCGCCACGGGTAGCCGCCCCGGCCAACCTCCCATCGAGGTAGGTCAGCGACACCGCCAGGCCGTCGAACTTGAGCTCGCACACGTAGCCATCCGGCTCGGTGCCGATTGCTCGGGCGAGCCGCGCCTGCCACGCCTCCAGTTCGGCCATCGAGACCACGTTGTCCAGCGAGAACATGCGCCGGCGGTGGACCACGGGGGCGAAGGCACCATCGACGAGCCCGCCCACCCGTTGCGTTGGGGAGTCCTCAGTGATCAGCTCGGGGTGAGCCTCCTCGAGAGCACTGAGCCTGCGGACCAGCTGGTCGTACTCCACATCGGACACCTCCGGGGCGTCGAGCACGTGGTAGCGGTAGTTGTGGTGGTTGATCTGGGCGCGCAGCGCCTCGATCTCGTTGGCGGCGTCACTGGTCATGGAGGTGACAGTTTGGTCGGCGGCGGCGAGGGGTAGGACCATCCCGGCACAGGCCCGAGGGTATCGCAGCCCCAGGGAACGGTGCCGGAGCATATGGAAGGAGCTCGATATGGACCTCATCCTCTGGATCCTCGCCGTGGTGTTGGTGGTGTCTGGCATCGTTGCCCTTACCCGCCGCCAGCTGCTGTGGGGCATCGTGCTCATCGTCGTCGGACTTGCCGTCGGCCCCGGAGGCGTCTCAATCTTCGACTGACCTCGCTCCGGCGTCGGATCGAGCCGCTCCATACCCCGGGCGGCGTTCAGCGGCTGCGCCTCCAGACGACGCCGCCACCGAGGAAGCGCCCCAGCAGACCGACCACCCCGCCCGGGTAGTCGATCAGGTCCGGGTTGGCGAAGGCGTCCACCGCCCGGCCCACCGACTCCTTGATCCGGTTGACCCACATCCTGATGCCGAGCAGCACCCCTCCGCCGGTGATGGCGGCCACGGTGGCGCCGGCGGCGAGGTCGCTCCACCCGAACCCATCGGCGGCGGCGCCGGTGGCGGTCACCACCCCGCCGACGAGGCCGGCCAGGGCGAGCAGCTGGATCCCCCGCCTTCGTAGCCTGTCGGTATCGGCCTCGATCATGACCAGCTGCTGGGTGTCGGTGGCCGGGCGGACGCTGGTGGTCACCCCATCGACGCCTCGCAGCATCCCCGCCCCCTGGGCCAGCCCCAGCTTCATGCGGGCGGTGGTGAGCAGCGCCGGGTCGCGCTCCCAGCGGGTGCCGCTCACCGACTCGGATCGTTTGCGCAGCCCCTCGTGGGTACCCAGCCAGTTGTCGATGGCGGCACGCACCCGAGCCGGGTCACCGGTGATGATGGCCTGGGCGGCGACACCCTCAGGCCCCAGCAGCCGGTCCAACCATCCGGGCTCCCCGGTGTCGAGCCGGAGCAGCTCCTCGGCCAGCGCCTGGCGGAGGTGGGCCGGATCGACAGACAGCTCGGCGGCGATGCGGCCCAGCATGTCGCTGTCGATGGTGTCTGGGGAGGCCAGATCCGACTCGGACTGAATAGCGATGGCCCGCTCCAGTACCCGCTCCGCCTCGGGCATCGACAGCTGATGAAGCCGGTCGGTCAGCGCCTCGGCAACCTCCGAGGGGATGGTGAGGTCCCGCCGCCCCTGCTCCCTGTCCATGGTGCCAGTATGCCTCGTGCCATGCCGGCGGTGGTGCCAGTGGTGCCCGCGAACGGCTCAGCCGGAGCGGTGGGTGGACTTGATGCGCCCCCCGCCGAGCACGTCGTCGCCGCGGTAGAACACGGCGGCCTGCCCCGGAGCCACCCCGAATTGGGGGGTGTCGAAGCGCAGGCGCCAGCCGACCCCGTCACGGCTGATGACACCCGGGACCGGTCGGGCCCGGTAGCTCACCTTTACTTCCACCGTCACCTCCCCGTTTGGGCCCGGGGACAGGTCCGCGTATGGCGGCGAGCCGGCCACCCAGGTGACATCGGCGACGTCGCAACCGGCGGCGGCCAGCTCGTGACGGCGCCCTATGCGCACCGTGGCCGTTGCCGGGTCGATGGCGGTGACGTAGCGGGGACCGTCCGCGGAGGCCACTCCGATCCCCCGCCGCTGCCCAATGGTGAAGTCGATGGTCCCCCGATGCGCCCCCACCCGCCTCCCGTCCCCGTCGACAATCGGCCCCGGCTGGGCCAGCTCGGGACGCTCGTCACGCAGAAAGCTGCGGTATCCCTGCTTGCCGACGAAGCACAGGTCCTGGCTGTCCGGCTTGGCGGCGGTGCGCAACCCGAGCTGGGCCGCCTTGTCCCGCACCTGCCCCTTGGTGAGATGCCCCACCGGGAACCGGATCCGCCCCAGCTCGGCCTGACCGAGCATGTGCAGCACGTACGACTGGTCTTTGTCCGGGTCGGTGGCGGTGCGCAGCGTCCACCGACCCCCGGTGTGCTCCACCCTGGCGTGGTGCCCGGTGGCGAGCACGTCGCAGCCGAGGGCCTCGGTGCGGTCGAGCAGCGCCGAAAAGCGCACCGAACGGTTGCACTCGATGCACGGGTTGGGGGTCTCGCCACGGGCGTAGGCGTCGGCGAACGGATCGACCACGGCGGTGCGGAACCGGTCGACGTAGTCGAGCACGTAGTAGGGCACGTCGAGTTGGGCGGCCACCCGTCGGGCGTCCTCGGCGTCGCCGACGGTACAGCATCCGGCGGTGGGCATCTCCCCCGACGGTCCCTCCCATTGCTTGAGGGTGACCCCGACAACGTCGTGACCCTGCTCCACCGATAGGGCGGCGGCCACCGAGGAGTCCACCCCACCGGACATGGCCACCAACACCCTCACCGCAGCACCCCGATCACCGCCGCCACCGCGTCGGCGGCGGCGGTGCCGTCCTCGGCACGGTGGGGCCAGCCGAAGCTGAACCGGACGCACTCGGCGGCGTCACCACGCGCCATCCCCATCGCCTCCAGGACGTGGGACACCCGGGTCGCCCCCGAAGAGCACGCCGATCCTGCCGATGCGGCGATACCGGCCCGATCGAGTCTCACCAGCAGGGTCTCCGCCGTTACCCCGGGGACCCGCAGGTGGCTGATCTGGGGGAGGCGGTCCTCAGCGGCCACCGTGAACACCACGTCAGGCACCCGGTCCCGCAGCCGTTCCTCGAACCGACGACGAGCCGTACCCACCCGGGTGCGGAACCCTTCTCGGTCGGCGGCGGCGGCTTCCATGGCGGCCACCATCCCCACGATCCCGGCCACGTTGAGCGTCCCCGAACGGCGCCCCAGCTCCTGGCCGCCGCCATGGACCACGGGCTCCAGCGAGACGCCATCCGGCACCACCACGAGCCCCACCCCCTTGGGGCCGCCGAACTTGTGGCCGGCAAGAGTGATCATGTCGGCCCCGGTCTCAGCGACGGTGACCGGGTCAGAGCAGAAGGCCTGCACGGCGTCGGTGTGTACCAGGGTGTGCGGGGAGGCAGCCCGCACCGCCTCTGCAATCTTGCGCACCGGCTGGCGCGCCCCGGTCTCGTTGTTGGCGGCCATCACCGATGCCACGGCGACACCGGGCGAAATCGCCTCGGAGAAGTCAGCGGGGTCGACCACGCCGGTGGCTCCCACCCCGACCACGGTCACCGCCCGGCCCATCCGCCCGGCAAAGGCTGCAGCCGCCAGCACCGCCTCGTGCTCGACGGCGGTGGTGACGATGCCGCCACCACCGTCCGGGGCCAGGGCGGCGCCGGCGATCGCCAGGTTGTCCGCCTCGGTGCCTCCGGCGGTGAAGACCACATCGAGGGGGCGAGCGGCACCGAGCACGGCGGCGGCCCGCTCCCGAGCCTCCTCCACGGCGTTCTTGGCGCGCCTGGCCACGGCATGGACCCCCGACGGGTTGCCGAACACCTCCCCCAGATAGGGAGCCATGGCCGCCGCCACCTCGGGTCGAGGCGGGGTGGTGGCCGCGTGATCGAGGTAGATCATGAGCGCCAGTCTGCCACCCCTCCGGCGCCTGTTTCCCCTCCCCCGGCCGCTCCGCAGCCACCCCCCTCCCGCACACAACGGGGACGGGAAACAAGAACCCCGCAGCCACCCCTCCTTGGCCCTATTGCCCTCCCCCTTCGGGGGAGGGACGGTGCGCGCCCGAGG
>JACDBE010000279.1 GCA_013695075.1 Acidimicrobiia bacterium | reverse complement strand
TCACCGCCGTTGACCCCTCTGCGCAGCCATCGAGGATGGGGCAGAAACGGCACCACGGACCGGCGTGGCGGTTGAGCTCGGTCTCGTCGTGGAGTGCTCGCCGGATGGTGGTGACCATCTCGGCGATGATGCCCAGGGTCACCTCGATGTCGCCTGCCGTGGGCCGGTGTTCGAAGCGCTCCCCTGTCTTCACCGAGGCCGCCTCCACCCTGGTAGGCGGGGCGCCGTGGGTCAGCGCCCACAGGGCGGCATAGAAGTCGAGCTGGGGCTGGGCGCTGCCCAGCTGGCCGGTCTTCCAGTCGACCAGGGTCACCCCGCCGCCGGGGAGGTCGAACACCGCATCGACCCGTCCCACCAGCTCGACATCATCGGCGGGAACACACCGCAGCTCGATCTCGGCCTGGCGGAAGCCGTCGACTGCAAGCCGGGTGAAGCGCCGGTAGAGGTCGCCCACCTCTTCGATGACGCCGTCGACATGGCTCGGCTTGAGTCTGAGGCGTGCCATGGTGTCGTTGAGCCCGGAACCGCCGACCTCGCGGCGGCACCAGTCGCGCAGATCGGCATCCGCAATCGGCCCGGCGGCGAGGTGGGTTCTGATGGCGGCGTGCGCCAGGGCGCCACGGAAGGCATGGATCGTTTCAGGTGGATAGCGGGCATGCGATGGATTGGCTTCGTCGAGGCGGGACCTAGCCTGTTGCGGGCAGCGCAACCAGGTCAGATACGCCGTCGCCGAGACCCTGAGCGGCGCACCGGCGGGTACAGGTGGGAACGTCAACACGATGCCGAGCGTACAACCCAGATATGACAGATCTTGATGACCTCCGGGTAGAATCGGCCCCCCGGGCCTCCTCCCTCGACCCATCCTCCCTCATGAACCGTCACTTCCGCCTGGCGTTGCCTGGCGCCGTCATCGCCGCCCTTTTGCTCCTCCCCTTGGGGATCTTTGCGGTGGCGGATGCCCTTAACAGCGGCGAGATCGCCCCCAACGTGGCCGCCGCCGGGGTGCATATCGGCGGACTCAGCCCCGACGACGCCCTGGAGGCGCTGCGGTCGCAGGAGCGCACCCTGCGGCAGACCCCGGCGCCGTTTCGGGTGCTGGACACTGACCTGGACCTCGATCCGGGGCTGCTCGGCCTGGCCTTGGACGAGGAGTCGGCGGTGGCCAGGGCACAGACCGCCCGCCGCGGTGGCGGCTTCTTCGACCGGTTTGCGCTGTGGGTGCGCTCCTTCTCCACCACCGTCGAGGTTCCCACCGAGATCACCTGGGACGCCGAGGCGCTCGAGGGCGTCTTCACCTCATGGGAGGAAGTCGCCATCGGGCAGCCCGCCAATCAGGGCGGGATCCGGGTAGTGGATGGCGTGGTCGAGCCGGAGTACCCGGTGAAGGGCCTCGGTCTTGACCGACCGGTAGCGCGACGGCTGGTGGCCGCCTCCTTGGTGGTGGTCGACCGCACCCGGCAGGTCATCCCAACCGCCGCCCTCATCCCCCGGGTCACCCGGGCCGCTGTGGACGCTGCCGTAGCCGAGGGCACCAGGATGATCGATGGCCCGGTGACCCTCAGCGCCGAGGACCCCGAGCTGGTCGTCGAGTTCGATCGACCCGCCCTCGGTGCAATGCTGACCTCCACCGTCCCCCCGGATGACCCGGCGCGGGTCGAGGTGGGATTCGACGAGGAGTCGCTGCTCGGCTTCCTCGAGCCTCGCCGGGACGAGATCGAGCACCCGCCACGGGACGCCGCCTTCCTGGTCCTGTCCGACGGCTCGGTGACGTTGCGGGAGGGGCGGCGGGGCACCGTGCTCGACGCGGCGATGGTGGCCCAGACGCTGGCCGAGGTGTCCGGTGGGCCCGACCGGGGTCCGTTCCCCTTCGCCCCCGGTGATCGACCTGACTTCACCAACGCCGAGGCCAGGGCCATGGAGCCCATCGAGCTGATGAGCTCATTCACCACCGAGTACGCCTGCTGCCAGCCCCGGGTGACCAACATCAAGACCATCGCCGCCGACATCAACAACACCATCGTGTGGCCCTGGGAGACCTTTTCGCTCAACGATGCCGCCGGACGCCGCACCGAGGAGAAGGGCTATGTGGAGGCTCCCATGATCCTGGAGGGCGAGATCGTCGACGATGTCGGTGGCGGGGTGAGCCAGTACGCCACCACCTTCTTCAATGCGGTGTTCTTCGGCTGCTACGAGGACGTTACCCACACCCCGCACAGCTTCTACTTCACCCGCTACCCCGAGGGTCGGGAGGCGACGATCTCGTGGCCGGTCCCCGACCTGCGCTTCCGCAACGACTCCAATGCCCTCATCCTGGTGAAGTCGTACGCCTCCGACAATGCGGTCACCGTGGCCTTCTACGGCAACAACGGCGGCCGAGACTGCAGCTCCGCCCTCTCCGAACGACGCGACTTCACCGAGCCAACCACCCGATACGAGGCGGACTCCGGGGTCAGACCCGGTAGCGAGATCGTGGCCGACTCCGGTTCGGAGGGATGGACGGTGGACGTCACCCGCACCATCACCCACTCCGACAACTCCACCACCATCCAGACATGGACCCACCGCTACCTGGCTCGCCCCACCATCATCCGGGTCCATCCGTGCAATATGCCCGGGGCCACATCTGCCTGCCCGGTGCAGGTGCCCAGCGTTGTCGGGCTCACCTTCGAGGAGGCGCAGGCCCGCCTGGAGGACGCCGGGCTGACCATCGATGACGGCGGTGGGGTGACAGTGGGCAGCGCCAGCCAGGACGGATTGGTGCAGTCGCAGAGCACGGCACCGGGGGCGTACGTCGCCCGGGGCACCGCCATAACGGTGACGGTCGGCGTCTATACCGCCCATCCCACGACCACCACCACCACCACCCCGCCACCCGAGACAACCACCACCACGGCCGCCCCGTAACGCTACCGGGCGATCTCCCAGATGTGGCCGGCTGGATCGCGGAAGCTGGCGGTCCGGATACCCCAGGGCCGGTCCACGGGGCCGTTCAACAACTCCACCCCGCCGGCGACCAGCGCGCCGCACACCGCATCGACATCGTCCACCTCGATGGTGAGCTGGAAGCGGGACCCCGCTTCGGGAGCTGCCACCAGCGCCGGCTCGACGAGCTCCGGAGCTGCCGTTGTCTTCAGCAGGTTGACTGTCGTCGTCCCGAAGTCGTAGGCCGCCGAGTCGCCGTCCTCGAACTTCACCCGCACCCCGAAGACCTCGCCATAGAACCGCTTGGCGGCATCAAGGTCCTCGACGAACAGCGTGATGGCACCGATACCGGTCGGCCATGGATCCACTTCCGAACCTCATTTCGCAGTTGATTTCGCAGTTGCGGGGGCACCTTGTTGGGGGGAGCCATCCTGGCGATAGAACAGGAAGAAGTCCTCCACGATTGATGCCGCCGACTGGGCGCCCTGGTCGTCCCAGCCGCCGAGGCGGCGCACCACCACGTGATTGGACGCCACGAAGACGTGGTCGATGGCCGGATCGGAGGCGAACAGCCGGGAGGCGAGGACGCCGGGGAACCGTGCGTCGGCATTGGCGGCGGCGGCCGATGCGTACGCAGCGCCATCCTGACCGGTGATGCTGCGGTCGGTATCGATGAGCAGCACGTCGTCGGCGTTGGTGACGGTGACCTCGATCGGCTGACCCATCGCTTCCTCCCCTCAGGCGCGGGCGCCGATGGTAGCGTCCGAGGGGGTACCTCCCCGGGTCAGTCGCCGCTGGGGATCCCGATCACGGTTTCGCCGACGGTGTGCAGCTTCATCAGGTTGGTGGAGGCGCTCTGATTGGGGGGGATCCCTGCCGCCATCACCGCACCGTCGCCAGGTTGCAGGATCCCCGACGCCACCAGGTTCTGCTCGGCGTAGTTGATCATGAGGTCGGTGGAGTCGACCGGCCGGAAGGGCAGCGGGGTCACCCCGGCGTACAGCGCCATCCGACGGTAGGTCCGCTCGTGGGGGGTGTAGGCGAAGATGTCGGCCTTGGGCCGGTACTTCGATATCAGCCGGGCCGTCGAACCGCTTTCGGTAAAGGCGACGATGGCCTCCAGCCCGAGGTTGTTGGCGGCGTCGACACAGGCCTGCGCGGTGGCGGAGGCGAACCGGGCCCGGTCCTCGAGGAAATGGATCTCGGGCCCGCGGCCGTAGTCCGGGCTGCGCTCCGCCTCCCGGCAGATGCGGTCCATCATCTGCACCGCCCGCACCGGGTACTGCCCGACGGCCGTCTCGGCGGACAGCATCACCGCATCGGTGCCATCGAGCACGGCGGTCGACACGTCGGTGACCTCGGCCCGGGTGGGTCGGGGTGAATGGGTCATCGATTCCAGCATCTCGGTGGCGGTGATCGACACCCGTGCCTTGGCGTTGGTGCGCGCCAGGATGTCCTTCTGGGCGGAGGGGACGCTCTCCATCGACAGCTCGACACCGAGATCTCCTCTGGCCACCATGCAGCCGTGCGCCTCGGCCAGGATCTCCTCCAGGTGCGCGTAGCCAACGGCGCTCTCGATCTTGGCGATGACCGGGGTCCCCGCCACCAAACGGTGGATGCGGCGAATGTCGGCGCCCGACGATACGAAGGACGCCGCGATCAGGTCGACCCCGAGCGATTCCCCGAAGGCCAGATCCTCCTCGTCCTTGGCGGTGATGGCGGGGACGCTGAGTCTGGTCCCGGGAAAGGCCACGCCCTTGTGGTCGCTCAGCTCACCACCCTGGGTACAGCGGACCACCACGTCCGAGCCGCGGCGACGCAGCACCTCGAAGCCGACCAGCCCGTCGGACATCAGCACCGAGTCGCCCTCGTCCAGATCCGCCTCGGCCAGATAGGCCACCGGGATCCGGGTTTCGCTGCCCTCACCATGTTCCGGGATCAGGGTGACCTCCTCGCCGGCACCGACGTGGATGGCGCCACCGGGGAAGGTGCCCACGCGCAGCTTGGGGCCCTGGATGTCCTGGAGCACCGCCACCGGCTCTTCGAGCTCCTCGCCGGCCCGGCGTACCCAGGTGAAGAACTGCTCGTGGGTGCTGTGCCCCCCGTGGGAGAAGTTGAGCCTGGCAACGTTCATCCCGGCGGCGACCAGGTCCCGCACCGCCTCATAGGAGGCCACGGCGGGTCCGAGGGTGGCGATGATCTTGGTCTTGCGCTTCACGACGGCGAGCATAGGAGCTGCGCTATAGCGCAGCTCCGGCGGTTGGGGCTGGGGCCTCCAACCGCTCCGCGATGAGGCGTCAGCTCGAGAGCCGACAGTCGGGTGCCCGAGGGGTGGGCTTTGTCCCGGCCCCCTCGGTTCGGGCGGGGCGGCTGTGCCGGACCGCCCGACAAAGCAGGGCGGGCCGC
>JACDBE010000278.1 GCA_013695075.1 Acidimicrobiia bacterium | reverse complement strand
TGAACAGCATGGGCGCCTTGTCCTTCTCCCCCTCACCGATGACCACGATGCCGTCCATGTGCACCGTGGACAGCATCTGGCGCATAGCATCGACGGCGGCCTTGTCGACGCTGTTCTTGTCGCCCCGGCCCTGCCATCGGGCGGCGGCGATGGCCGCCATCTCGGTGACCCGCACCATCTCCAGAGCTAGGTGGCGATCCGCCTCGCTCACTGGCCGACCCGCACAACGAGGGCGTCGCCCTGCCCGCCACCGCCGCACAGGGCGGCAGCACCGATCCCGCCACCGCGCCGGCGCAGGGCATTGATCAGGGTGACGGTGATGCGGGCCCCGGTGGCCCCGAGGGGGTGACCCAGCGCCACCGCACCGCCGTTGACGTTGACCCTGGCGGCGGGCAGGTCGAGCATGGTCGCCGACCACAACGCCACGGCGGCGAACGCCTCGTTGATCTCCACCAGGTCTAGATCCGATGGCTCTAGCCCGGCCTTTTTGAGGGCGATGCGCAGCGCTTCGGCGGGTCGCTCGTGAAGGGTGGCGTCCGGCCCGGCGGTCTGGCCGTACGAAAGGATCTCGGCGAGAATGGGCAACCCGGCGGCCTCGGCGGCGGTGCGATCGGCGATGACCAGCGCCGCCGCACCGTCGGAAACCTGCGAGGCGTTGCCGGCGGTGACTGTTCCCTCGGCGGCGAACGCCGGGCGCAGGGTCCCCAGCGTCTCCACCGAGGTGTCGGGACGGATCCCCTCGTCGACGCTCACCTCCCTTGGGTCGCCCTTGCGTTGCGGCACCAGCACCGGGACGATCTCGTCGGCGAAAGCACCCGAGGCGGTGGCCTCGGCCGCCCGCCGGTGGCTATCCGCCGCCCAGGCGTCCTGGGTGGCCCGATCGATGCCGAGGGCGGCGTTCTGGCGGTCTGACGACTCCCCCATCACGCACAAGTCGAAGGCGCACCGCAGCCCGTCGTGGATCATCACGTCGATCAGCTGGGCATCACCCATGCGCAGGCCCTGCCGGGCCCCGGGCAGGACGTAGGGGGCGTTGCTCATCGATTCCATGCCGCCGGCGATGGCGAAGGTGCTCTCCCCCAGCCGGATGCTGGCGGCGGCGGCGGCGATGGCGCTGCTCCCCGACAGGCACACCTTGTTGATGGTGGTGCACGGAACCGACATGGGTAGCCCGCCGCCGACGGCGGCCTGGCGGGCGGTGATCTGACCCTGGCCGGCCTGGAGGACGTGGCCGAACAGCACCTCGTCGACGTGAGCCGGGTCGAGACCGGCCCGTTGCAAGGCGCCGGCGATGGCCGCCGAGCCGAGCTGCATCGCCGTCATCGGGCCGAGGACTCCGGAGAACTTCCCCAGCGGGGTCCTGGCGATGGAACACACCACCGGGTTGGCCATCGTCATCCTTTCGCCGGTTACCAGCAGATCTTTACCGGGCAGATTCTAGGTGGCGGGCCGGGGAGCCATCCCGTCCGGTAGCCTCCGCCATCGATGCTGGCATACAACATCGACCATGTGGCCATCGCGGTGCGCGACCTCGACGATGCCATCGAGCGGTATCGCACCCTGTACGGGGTGGAGGCGATCCGCCGTGAGATCGTTGCCGACCAGGGGGTCGAGGAGGCGATGCTGCCGGTGGGCGGCTCCTTCGTGCAGTTGCTGGCGCCGCTGGGGGCGGACACTCCGGTGGGCCGCTTCCTCCAAGTCCGCGGGGAGGGTCTGCACCATGTGGCGTTCGCCGTGGCCGACATCAACCAGGCGCTGGCGCACCTGGAGACCGAGGGAGCCAGGCTCATCGACCGGCAACCGCGCCGCGGCGGGGGCGGGGCCCGCATCGCCTTCGTCCACCCCAAGGAGACCGCCGGGACACTGATCGAGCTGGTGGAGCACGACGATGGATGACCCCGTCATCGAGATCCGCGGTGGTGCCGGTGTCGAAGAGGCGGCCGCCATCAGCGCCGTCATCACCCATCTGCTCGAAACCGAAGCGGCCGCCGGCGCCGCCCCGCCCACCCGTCCCCGTCAGAACCCGTGGGTGGTCGCTGGGCTGCCCCGGGCCACCCCCGACCCGTTACCGTCGCACACCTACTCCAGTGTCGGTTGGTCGGAGATGGACGACGTCGACGCCCCGGAGTCAGGCCGATAGGAGCTGCGCGAAAGCGCAGCTCCGGCGGTTTGGGCTGGGGCCCCCAACCGCACAGCGATGAGGCGTCAGCCGAAGAGCCAGAAGCATCCTGAAGAGGTGCGCCTACTGGCGCAGCTCTTCGGGCCGAGCGACCGCGCCGATGGCGTCGACGACCTCGTCGGGGACCCGCAGGTCACCGTGTCCGGTGCCCACGGAGAGACCCGGTTTGTAGGTGCCGTGGTAGTCGCTGCCCCCGGTGGCGATGAGGCCCAGCCCGGTGGCGATGTCGGCCAGGTGAAGCCGCAATTCCTCGGGGTACTCGGAGTAGTAGGCCTCGATCCCAGCCAGCCCCAGCTCCGCCAGGTTTCGGAAGGCGGTGCGGTACTCGTCCGCCGACACCCCGATGGTGTGGGGATGGGCCAGCACCGGTACGGCGCCGGAGCGGCGGGCCAGGATGATGGCTTCGGCCGGGGTCAACCGGGGGCGGGAGACATATGCCGGGCGACCCTGTGCCAGCCACCGGTCGAAGGCGTCGCTGATGGAGTCGGCGGCGCCCATCCGCACCAACACCGCGGCGATGTGTGGTCTGCCGACAACCCCGCCACCGGACTCCTCGACCACCTCGTCGCTGGTGATCGGCCAACCCAGGGCGACGAGGCGCTCCACGATCAGCTGGTTGCGGCCGGAGCGGCCGTCCTGGAGACCCGCCAGCCGATCCTGGAGCGGGCCGGGCGCCTGGCCGAGGTGGTACACCAGCAGGTGCATGCCCCCCAGGTCCCATTGCAGCGACAGCTCCACCCCGGCGATGAATCCGATCCCGGCGCTGCTGGCGGCGGCGGCAGCGTCGTCGATGCCGGCGAGGGTGTCGTGGTCGGTAAGGGCGATGGCGGTGAGCCCTTGGGCGGCAGCCAAGGCCACCACCGTTTCCGGCGAGTCCGTGCCGTCCGAGCAGGTGGAATGGAGGTGGAGGTCGACGGGCACCGTCAACCGGAGGTGGTGGAGGTCCCCGCGGCGGTGGTGGAGGTGACGTCGCCGCCGTTATCAGCCAGCGACGAAGAGGTTGCCGGCGGCAAGGTGGTGTCCACCACCGCCGTTGTAGATGAGGCCGGTGCTTCGGGGTCCTCGCCGCCACCCCACACCAGGTTGGCGACCAGCGCAATGGCGACCACCCCCGCCGCCACGAACCCGAACCGCTTCACCCGCGCCATCATCTGGTCGCGACGTTTCTGCTTCAACTCGATGACCCGCCGTGCCTCGCGATTGGCGCGCTGGCGATCTCGCTTGGAGGTGCCCATCGGCGCGCACTATAGGCAAACCCAAGCGTCGCAACGCTGCCGGGAAGGCCCCGGCACCGCTCAGCGCGTGACGGTCACCGACTCGATGTAGACGGTATGCAGCGGGGTGCTCGGCTCCCCTCGGGCGTTGGTTCCCAGGGGCACGGAGGCGATGGCTTGCAGGGTGGCATCGGAGCCGACGACCAGGCCGAAGATGGTGTAGTCCGGCGGCAGGGCGTCGTTGTCCGCCAGCATCACGAAGAACTGGGACCCGGTGGTGCCGGGGCCGGAGTTGGCCATGGCCACGGTCCCCGCGGTGTACACCGTGCCCGGTGCTGGCAGCTCGTCCGGCACCACGTAGCCCGGCGAGCCGGTACCGGTGGCGGTGGGATCGCCGGCCTGCACCACGAACCCGGGGAGCACCCGGTGGATCACCGTCCCGTCGAAGTAGCCGGCGTCGGCGAGGAACACGAAAGAGTTGACGGTGGCAGGGGCGGCGGCGGGGTCCAGCTCGATGACGATGTCACCGCACGATGTGGTGATAGTGGCCACCGGGGCCTCGGTGGGGGCGATTGCCATGTCCTCGGGGTTGGCGAAGTCGACGGCGCTGGGCTCCGGTGGCGCAGTGGCGCCACACGCCGTCGGTTGGGCGCGGAACCCGGGGTAGTCGACCGGTGCCGGAGCTGCGGCGGCGCCGCCACCGGCCTCGAGGAGGTACTGCTCCAGCACGGCGATGTCCAGCTCGCCGGCGCTGCGCCGCACCACCCTGCCCTGGGCGTCGATGAACACCCAGAAGGGCAGCCCGCCGGCGCCGTATGCCGTGAAGGCGTCGGAATCCTCGTTGTCCCGGATCACCGGACTGGACCATCCCTCACCTTGCAGCCAGGCTGAGGG
>JACDBE010000307.1 GCA_013695075.1 Acidimicrobiia bacterium | reverse complement strand
CCTTTCTTCACCGTGGCCGAGCTGGTCGAGATGCACAACGACGCCAAGGCAGGTGCCCCCTCGGGCACCGCGCTAGCAACGGCACAGCGGATCGGCGCCGCCGCCCCCGAACAGCGTCGCACCGTCGACGGCGTACCGTCGCCGCCGGGAGCTCTGGGAGCCGAGGTGGCCGGGGTGCGGGTCCACTCGGTGCGGCTCCCCGGGATGGTGGCCCACCAGGAGGTGCTGTTCGGAGCACCGGGGGAGACGCTGACCATCCGCCACAACACCACCGACCGCGCCGCCTTCGTGCCGGCGGTGCTGCTGGCGGTGCGCCGGGTGGCAACGCTCGACGACCCGGTGTCGGTGGGCCTGGACCGTCTGCTCGGCCTGTGACTGCGCGGTTGCTCGATCCCCCCCGCCAGCATCTGGACGAGGAGTGGGCGTGACCGGCCACTGTCAACACGACCACGCCGCCCGGGCCGGTTCCCGCCATACCGCACGGCTGTGGTGGTCGTTGGCGCTGGTGGCGACGGTGTTCGTGCTGGAGGCGGTAGTGGGGCTGGTCACCGGTTCGCTGGCGCTGCTGTCCGACGCCGGGCACATGCTCACCGACGTGGTGGGCTTGGCGATGGCGCTGGCCGCCATCCACCTGGCCAACCGGGCTGGCACCGGCGGCGGCCGCTCGTTCGGGCTGTACCGCCTGGAGATCGTGGCCGCCTTCGCCAACGCCGTGCTGCTGTTCGGGGTCGCCGGCTACGTGGTGGTGGAAGCGGTGCGGCGGCTCGACGACCCGCCCGAGATCGCCGCCGGCACCGTGCTGGCGGTCGCCGCCGTGGGGCTGGTGGTCAACGCCATCGCCCTGCTGCTGCTCCGCCCCGGCGCCGCCGAGAGCCTCAACGTCGAGGGCGCCTATCTGGAGGTGCTCGCCGACCTCATCGGCTCGGTCGGGGTGATCGTGGCTGCGGTGATCATCGCCGCCACCGGCTGGCAGTGGGTAGATGCGGTGGCCGGGGCGCTACTCGGGTTGTGGATCCTGCCCCGGGCGTGGCGGCTGGGTCGCCGGGCGTTGCGGGTGTTGCTCCAGGCGGCGCCTCCCGGGCTCGACCTGACCGCGGTGCGCTCCGACCTGGCGGGGGTGGACGGAGTGGTCGATGTCCACGATCTGCACGTGTGGACCCTCACGTCGGAGATGGACGTCGCCTCGGCTCACGTCATGGTGGCCGCCGGCACCGACGCCCACCGCGTGCTCGACCGGGCGCGCAGCATCCTCGCCGACCGTTACGGGGTGTCCCATGCCACCCTTCAGGTGGAACCCGACGACCACACCGGCTGCGAGGAGGTCACCTGGTGACCTTCCCGTACCGGGTCTTGTTGCATCGCAGGCCGCCTAACGTCGGTGCCTTACCGGTGAGGACAAGATGACGGATACCGGAGAGCACATCCACGACAGCCCCACCGGCTGGGTGGCCAAGCACATCCGTGACTACGTGGAGAGCGGCGGTGTCAAGGGGCACCGCTGGCACGGCGTAGACACCCTTTTGCTCACAACCCGGGGACGCCGCACCGGCAAGTTGCGGCGCTCCGCCCTCATCTACGGTCGTCACGGTGACGCCTATGTCGTGGTGGCCTCCAAGGGAGGAGGCGCCCGCCATCCGGAGTGGTACCTCAACCTGACCGCAGACCCGAAGGTGTCGGTGCAGGTGGGGGCGGAGCGATTCGCCGCCACCGCTCGCACCGCTTCCGGTGAGGAGCGGACCGCGCTATGGCAGCAGATGGCCTCCATCTGGCCCGCCTACGACGACTACCAGCGGCGCACCCACCGCCAGATCCCGGTGGTGGTGCTCGACGCCGCTTGACTCCGATGACCCGATGACGGTGGCGCAGGCACCTACGGCGGCCGGTCCCCGATCGGAGCGGGCCGATCTGTTCCTGTCCACGGCAGCGATCGTGGCCCTCGCCGTGGCCCAGCCGCTGTTGGACCTGCTGGGGAGGACCCCGCAGTTCTTCACCGCCCGTGCCGCCTCCACGTTCGAGGTGGTCATGGTCGGCCTGGTTCTTGGCATCGGGCTGCCGTTGCTGGTCGCCACGGCGCCGGCGGGAGCGCATGCCCTGAACCCGTTTGCCGGACGGGCGGTACACGGTGCCGTGATGACCCTGGGGGGTGGCCTCCTGGTCGCCGAGGCACTCCAGCACACGCCGGCCGCCCGCTGGCCGGGCTGGCTGTTGCTCGCCGTCGGCGGGGTCGCCGGCGTTGCCTTGGTGGTGGGCTATCACCGCGCTGCCCCCATCCGGGGCCTGCTGCGCTACGGCGCCGCCGCCACGGCGGTGGTCGCCGGGCTCTTCCTGGTGGTGGCTCCCACGTCACGGCTGGTGTGGGGCACCTCCGGGGTGGCGATGGCGGCGGGGCCGGTCGCCGATCCGGCGCCGGTGGTGATGGTGATCTTCGACGAGTTTCCGGTGGCGACCCTCATCGATGGGTCGGGACAGATCCGCGGCGACCAGTTTCCCGGCTTCGCCCGGCTGGCGGCCGACGGCAGCTGGTTCCGCAACGCCGTCGGAGTACACGAG
>JACDBE010000216.1 GCA_013695075.1 Acidimicrobiia bacterium | reverse complement strand
TGCGTTGGTCCCAGGCATTCATACCGACCCTGCGCCACGACCCGGCCGACGCCGAAGCCGCCAACCACCGCCTGTTGATCCGCGCCGGGTTCGTCCGCCAGCTGATGGCGGGCTCATACTCGCTGTTGCCGCTAGGGATGCGGGTGGCCACCAAGATCTGCGGCATCATCCGCCAGGAGATGAACCGCATCGGCGGTCAGGAGTTCCTCCTCCCCGTCGTCCACCCCGCTGAGCCATGGAAGCGCAGCGGTCGATGGGACGACGTGGAGGGCATCCTGGTCAAGTTCCGCGACCGGCGCCACGCCGACCTGGTGCTGGCGATGACCCACGAGGAGATCTTCACCGTCCTCGCGGCCGAGATGCGCTCCTACCGGGACCTGCCCCAGCTGTGGTACCACCTGCAAACCAAGTTCCGTGACGAGCCCCGCCCCAAGTCCGGTCTGCTGCGGGTGCGGGAGTTCACCATGAAGGACTCGTACTCGTTCGACATCGACAAGGCCGGGCTCGATCGCCAGTTCGACAACCACTTCGCCGCCTACAACAGGATCTTCGCCAGGTTCGGGCTGCCGGTGATCCCGGTGGAGGCCAGCTCGGGAGCCATGGGTGGGTCGGACTCGGTCGAGTTCACCGTCCCCTCACCGGCCGGCGAGGACGACGTGGTCGTATGCCCCAACCGGGATTACGCCGCCAACGTGGAGCGGGCCACCTCCCGGCTCGACCCGATCACTGATCAAGCTGTCGGGGACGCCGTCGAGGCCTTCCCCACACCCGGCATCCGCACCATCGCCGCCCTGGCCGACGCCTTCGACTTTGCCGCTAGCCACCACCAGGTGAAGACCCTGGTGTACCTGGTCGACGGCGAGCCGATGTTGGTACTGCTGCGTGGCGACCACGAGCTCATGGTGCAGAAGCTGGTGGACGGGCTGGGGACCGCCAAGCTGCGCCCCGCCGAGACCGCGGAGATCCGCCGCCTGCTCGGTGCCGACCCGGGCAGCCTGGGAGCGGTCGGGGTCGACGGGATCCCGGTCGTCGCCGATCTCGCCCTGCGCGGTCGCACCGGCATGGTCACCGGGGCCAACCGGGACGACACCCACGTGAAGGGTGTCGACATCGCCCGCGACATCACGGTCGATCGGTGGCTCGATCTGCGCACCGTCGTCGCCGCCGAGCCGTGCCCCAACTGCGGGCAGCCGCTGCGGGTGGAGCGGGTCATCGAGGTGGGCCACATCTTCAAGCTGGAGACCCACTACAGCGAGCCGCTACAGGCGAGGGTCCTCGACGAGGACGGCGTGGAGCGGCCGATCATG
Source organism: Acidimicrobiia bacterium (assembly GCA_013695075.1). Classification (GTDB taxonomy): domain Bacteria; phylum Actinomycetota; class Acidimicrobiia; order Spongiisociales; family UBA5794; genus JACDBE01. The sequence goes on along the minus strand of JACDBE010000216.1, from coordinate 16,577 downwards.
ATGGGCTCGTACGGAATCGGGGTAGGCCGCAGCATGGCCGCCGTCGTGGAGAGCCATCACGACGACAAGGGCATCGCCTGGCCTGTGGCGGTGGCCCCGTATGAGGTGGTGGTGAGTCTGGTCAAGGTCGACGACGAGGCGTCGGCGGCCGCCGCCGAAGGGCTGTACCAGGACCTCGTCGAAGCCGGGATAGACGTCATCCTCGACGATCGCGACCTGCGACCCGGGGTGAAGTTCACCGACGCCGAGCTCATCGGGTTCCCCTTCCGGGTGACGGTCGGGCCCCGTGGGGTGGCTGCCGGCGAAGTCGAGGTGACCGACCGGGCTACCGGCCACACCGACACCGTTGCCCTCTCGGAGGCGGCCGCCTCCCTAGCCGATCGGGTGAACGCCGGGCGCTGACCCCCACCCGATGCGCTGATATACTGGCGGCAACTGAGATCGCCGCGCGAGGTGGGCCCGGGGCCCGCCTCGTTTGTTGATGCGGGCATGCTGGTTGGTGGAGAAAGATGGAGCAAGGACGGGTGGAGACGACAACGAGCGTCGAACCGGCGACGACAATTGGCGCCGGGCCGGCGACGCGCCTGTGGAACGTCATCGAACCCTATCTCGCCGCCGAGGGCATCGAGCTCGACGACCTGGAGGTCGCCGGCCGCGACGGAGCCTCGCTGGTGCGCGTGGTGGTCGACGCCGCCGATGCGGTGGACGTGGACACCCTGGCCCGGCTGTCCCGAGGGGTTTCCCGGCTGCTGGATGACGCCGACCCGGTGGCCGGCTCGTACACCCTGGAGGTGTCGTCGCCTGGTCTGGAGCGGAGCCTGCGCCGCCCCCGCCACTTCGAGAAGGCGGTGGGCCGGCAGGTGCGGCTCAAGACCACCCGGCCCGTCGACGGGGTGCATCACCTGCGCGGGATCCTGGCCGAGGCCGGACCCGTAGGAATCGTGGTGGAGGCCGAGCACGGCCCGGTCACCGTGGCCTACGACGACGTGGCGTCGGCACGGACGGTGTTTGTGTGGGAGAGAACCCCCAAGCCGGGCGGGCGCGGTAGAGAGGAACGAGATGGATGAGAACCTGCTGGACGCCCTCGAGCTCCTGGAGCGAGAGAAGGGTGTCCCCGCCGACACCATCCTCGACGCGCTAGCCAATGCCCTGGTGTCCGCATACAAGCGCACCCCGGGTGCCGCCGAAGAGGCGCGGGTCACCATAGATGCCGACACCGCCGAGATCATCGTCTACGGCCAGGACCTAGACGAAGACGGCAACGTCATCAAGGAGTGGGAGGACACCCCGGACAACTTCGGGAGGATCGCCGCCCAGACCGCCAAGCAGGTGATCCTGCAGCGACTGCGCGACGCCAAGCGAGAGCAGGTCTTCGAGCTGTACGAAGGGCGCGAGGGCGACCTGGTCACCGGCATCGTGCAGCAATCCGACCATCGCTACGCCATCCTCGACCTGGGCAACGCCGAGGCGATCATGCCGGCGTCGGAACGGATTCCGTACGAGAAGATGGAGCGGGGGAACCGGCTCAAGGCCTACATCCTGGAGGTGAGGGGAGAGGGCAAGGGCCCGCAGATCGTGGTGAGCCGCAGCCACCCCGAGTTCATCCGCTCGCTGTTCGAGCTCGAGGTTCCCGAGCTGGTCGACGGCGATGTCGAGATCAAGGCCATCGCCCGCGAGGCCGGCCACCGCACCAAGATCGCCGTGGTGTCCAACGACCCCAACGTCGACCCGGTCGGCGCCTGCGTCGGCGCCCGGGGGTCGAGGGTGCGCCAGGTGGTCAACGAGCTGCGCGGGGAGAAGGTCGACATCGTCGAGTGGCGTCCCCAGGCGGCCGCCTTCCTTGCCGAGGCGCTGTCGCCGGCGCGGGTAAAGGAGGTGCGCCTCGACGACGAGCTGCGGGTGGCCACCGTCATCGTGCCCGACCACCAGCTGTCGCTAGCCATCGGCAAGGAGGGCCAGAACGCCCGGCTGGCGGCGCGTCTCACCGGGTACAAGGTGGACATCCGCTCCGAGAGCCAGGACCTGGGGCTGATCGCCGACGATGACGAGGCCAAGGGCCCCACCGGCGCCACCCCGGCACCGGGCCCGGCGGTGGCCTCCGCCCCCGCCGCGGCGCCGGCACCGGTGGACGGGGCAGCAACCGAGGACATCGCCGCCACCGAGGAGCTGGTGGCCACCGAGGAGCTGGTGGCCACCGAGGACACCACCCCAGCCGAGGACATGGTGGCGACCGGGGACGTGGTCCCGACCGATGAGCTGGTGGCGTCCGAGGAGATGTCGGCCGGGGAGATAGCGGCCCAGGAGATGGCGGCGTCCCAGGACCCCGTGGCGACCGAGGACACCGCGCCGGTTGGATTGCCCGCCACCGAGCAGACCGCCGCCAGTGACGAGTTGGTCAGTGAGGGACCGCCCGCTCGGGGCTTAGCGGATCCGGGCGAACCGGCCGCCGGGGCGGACGGGATCGACGAGCGGGATCCCGGGGTCGGTGCGGATGGCAGCGACGCCACCACCGAGGGCGCCGACGACGAGGACGAGCCTGTCGGGACCTGACGGTCCGGATGGCACAATGCCCTGACAGGGCCTTACCGGATTACCGGAGGTGACGGTTGGCGAAGCTACGGGTCTACGAGCTGGCACGGGAACTTGGACAGGACTCCAAGGATGTGCTGGAGCGCGTCCACGAGCTGGGCATCGACGCCAAGACCGCATCCTCGGGGCTGGACGATGACTCCGTCGCTCTGGTACGGCTGTCGTACGACGAAGCCACCGACACTGCGGCAGACCAGCCCGCCGACACCCCGCCCGCGGCGGTAAGCGAGGGGCCGGAGACGGAGGGCGAACCGGCGGCGTCTCCCGCCGAGCCGGCGACGTCCCCGCCCGTCACCGAGCAGGCAGTGGCACCGACAGGGCCGGCGTGGACGCAACCGGCCGAAGTCCCCGCCGCCACCGAGGACGAGGAGCGGATCATCGCCGTTTCCGAGGGCGCCACCGCCGCCGAGTTCGCTCGCCACATCGGCGAGCGAACCGGAGAGGTCGTCAAGGCGTTGATGGTCATGGGGGAGATGGTCCCCGGTGGTGCCGCCATCCCTGTCGCCGCCCTCGAGCCGCTCGGAGCCCGCTTCGGGTTCCAGGTGCTGGTTGACGAGGCCGCACCCGAGGAGGTCGAGGAGGCCCGCGGCCCGCACACCGTCGAGTACGTCGACGATCCCGCCAGCCTGGTGCCACGCCCGCCGGTGGTCACCGTCATGGGTCACGTCGATCACGGCAAGACCAAGCTGCTCGACACCATCCGCACCGCCAACGTGGTCGCCGGCGAGGCCGGCGGCATCACCCAGCACATCGGCGCCTACCAGGTGGCCACCGCCGATGGGCAGACCATCACCTTCATCGACACTCCCGGTCACGAAGCCTTCACTGCGCTGCGAGCCCGGGGCGCCAACGTCACCGACATCGTCATCCTGGTGGTCGCCGCCGACGACGGCGTCATGCCGCAGACGGTGGAAGCTATCAACCACGCCAGGGCGGCCGGGGTGCCCATCATCGTGGCCATCAACAAGATCGACCTGCCCACCGCCGACCCCAACACGGTGCGGGCCGAACTCACCCAGCACGAGATCGTAGTGGAGGACCTCGGTGGCGATGTGGTGTCCGCCGAGGTGTCCGCCCTCGACGGGCTCGGCGTCGACGAACTGCTGGAAATGGTCTCCCTGGTGGCCGAGGTGGCCGAACTCACCGCCAACCCGTCAGCGCCGGCGGTGGGCACCGTCATCGAGAGCCAGCTCGAGGTGGGCCGGGGCCCGGTGGCCACCGTCATCGTGCAACGGGGAACCCTCAAGGCTGGTGACGCCATCGTCGCCGGAGCCGTTCCGGGGAGGGTGAGGGCGCTGTTCGACGAGAACGGCACCAGGCTGACCAAGGCCGGGCCCAGCGCTCCGGCGCTGGTGATGGGATGGGATGAGATCCCTTCCGCCGGCGACATGTTCGAGGTGGTGCGCAACGAGCGCACCGCCCGCAAGCTCGCCGCCGAGCGGGTCCACGTGCAGCGCACCCAGGACCTCATAGTCCCCACCGCAACCGAGCGGCTGGGTCAGCTGCTGGAGCAGCTGCGCACCCAGGACGATGCCGAGCTGCGCATCGTGGTCAAGGCCGACGCCCACGGGTCGCTGGAGGCGATACGGGACGCCGTTGCCAAGATCAAGCGGGCGGACGCCTCGGTGCACGTCATCCACGCCGGCGTCGGCGGCATCACCGAGAACGACGTCACCCTGGCCGAGGCGTCGGGGGCGTTGATCTACGGTTTCAACACCCGCCCAGACGCCGGGGCCCGCAAGACCGCCAGAGAGCTGGGCATCGACATCCGCACCTTTCCCATCATCTACGAGCTGCTCGAGGACGTGGAATCGCTGCTGGTGGGTGAGCTGGCTCCCGAGCAGGTGGAGACGTTCCTGGGATCTGCCGAGGTCAGGGCCACCTTCCGCTCGCCCCGCTTCGGCACCATCGCCGGCTCGTACGTCACCGACGGTGAGATCAACCGCAACGCCAGGGCGCGCCTGGTGCGCGACGGGGTGGTGGTCTACGACGGGCGTATCGCCTCGCTGCGCCGGTTCAAGGACGACGTGGCCACGGTCACCACCGGTTTCGAGTGCGGCATCGGTCTCGAAAACTTCCGCGACATCAAGGAAGGCGACTTCGTCGAGTCGTACGAGATCAGGCAAGTGGCCCGAACCTGATCGCCCCGGCTGATGCACGTCGTCGCCCTCCGCGTCGAGCTCCGCATCCGGGGCGCCCGGTCGCTCAAGGAGAAACGCCACACCGTCAAGTCGGTGATCTCCCAGCTCACCGCCACCTTCCGGGTCGCCGTGGCCGAGGTCGACGACCTGGACAAGTGGCAGCGGGCCACCTTGGGTGTCGCCGCCGTGTCCGGCGAGGCCGGTCATCTCACCAGGATGATGCATGCCATCGAGCGATGGTTCCACCAGCGCCAGGACGTCGAGGTGCTGGCCATCGCCGCCACCCCGGTGGAGATGGTGCCATGAAGGGTCGGTCATCACGGATGCGCAAGGTGGATGAGCTACTGCGCGAGGTCGTCGCCGAAGAGGTGGCCCTGCTCAAGGACCCCCGCATCGGGTTCGTCACCGTCACCGGGGTCGATACCGCTCCCGACCTGCGCCAGGCCACGGTGTTCTATTCGGCGATGGGTACGGAGGAGGAGCTGCGGGAGACCGCCACCGGCTTGGCCCACGCCGCCCCCCACGTCCAGTCCCGAGTGGGAGGGCAGGTTCGGCTGAAGTACACCCCGGTGCTCACCTTCGTACCCGACGAGGCGGTGGCCCGCGGCCTGCGGCTGTCGCAAATCCTGCACGACCTGGAGCAGGAGCCTCCGGTGACCGTCGACGATCCAGACGGTGAGCCGCGATGATCCAGGGTATCGAGGCAGTCACCGCCGCCATCGCCAGGGCCGGCAGCATCGTCACCGTGGGCCACGTCGGCCCGGACGGCGATGCCCTGGGGTCGATGATCGCCTTGGGGCGCAGCGCCCGGCTGTCCGGCAGGGAGGCGTGGTCCACCTTCGGGGAGCCGTTCGTGGTGCCCCACACGCTGCGCTTTCTCGACGCCGAGGGATTGGTACCGCCCACCCGCCTCCCTGAGGCGTTCGACCTGCTGGTGGTGGTGGACTGCGCCGAGGCCAGCAGGCTGGGGAGCGCCGCCCCGTTGATCGAGCGCGCCGGGGCGGTGGCCGTCATCGACCACCATCTCACCCACCAGGCCTTCGGCGACGTCGCCTGGATCGATCCCGACGCCGGGGCCACCGCCCAGATGGTGGCCCGGGTGCTCACCCAGCTGCGCTGGCCGGTCGACCGTCAGGTGGCGGAGGCGCTGTACGCCGGCATCGTCACCGACACCGGCCGATTCCAGTACTCCTCGACCAGCCCCGAGGTACACCGCATCGCCGCCGACCTGCTCGAGGCCGGGGTGTCTCCGGACCGCATCGGCCAGCATCTGTTCGCCGAGGTGCCATTCGGTTTCCTGCGGTTGGCCGCCACCGTGCTCGGCCGGGCCACCCTCGAACCGGAGCGTTCGCTGGTGTGGTCCAGTCTCACCGCCGCCGACCTGGCCGCCGCCGGGGTCACCTACGAGCAGGCGGATGGGCTCATCGACCTCATCCGGATCGCCGAGGAGGCCGAGGTTGCCCTGCTGCTCCGTCAGCTGGACGCCACCACCACCAAGGGCAGCCTGCGGTCCCGGGGCAAGATCGACGTGTCCACCGTCGCCGGCATCCTTGGTGGCGGCGGCCACCGCAACGCATCGGGTTTCACCGCCACCGGCACCATCGACGAGACCATCGAACGGGTGCGGGAGGCGATGGGGTGAGCCGGGTCGATGGGTTCCTGTTGATCGACAAGCCACAAGCGTGGACCTCGCACGACGTGGTGGCCAAGGTGCGGGGCATCGTGGGACAGAAGAAGGTGGGCCATGCCGGCACCCTGGACCCGATGGCCACCGGGCTGCTGGTGGTGGCGTTGGGGAAGGTCACCCGCCTGCTCCGCTTCGTCCAGGAGGCGCCCAAGGAGTACCTGGCCACCGCCCGCTTCGGGGTGGCCACCGACACCCTCGATGCCGATGGCGCCGTGCTCTCCCGTGAGGAGATGGATGTCGACGAGAGCGACGTGGCCGCCGTCATGGGGCGGTTCACCGGCCCCATCCTGCAAACCCCGCCCATGGTGTCGGCGCGGCGGGTAGGCGGGCGTCGTCTCTATGCCATGGCCCGCCAGGGCGTCGAGGTGGAGCGCCAGGCCCGCCCGGTCACCATCCATGCCCTGGACATGATCGATTTCGCCCCCTGCCACTACCCGGAGGTCACCTTCTCGGTGCGGTGCTCCACCGGCACCTACATCCGCACCTTGGCCGACGACATGGCGCAGGCGTTGGGAGGGCGGGCCCATCTCATCGCCCTGCGCCGCACCGCCATCGGGAGTCATCGCGTCGAGTCGGCTCACCCCATCGAGGCGGTGGCCGCCGCCGCCGAGGCGGGGGAGCTCGACGACCTGGTGTTGCCGCCGGCTGCCGGGCTCCCCGACCTGCCAGTGGTCACCGTGGACGCGGCCACGGCTCAGGGAGTGCTGCGGGGGATGGCGTTTCCTCGGGCGGCACTGGGCGGCCAAGCAGCCGGGGACGGTGTCGTGCGGGTGGTGGACGACGCCGGGACCCTGCTGGCGTTGTATGCGCTCGATCGTGCCCGGGCCCGTCCCGAGGTGGTACTGCCGTGAACCTGGTCGTCGGCCCCCACGGCTCCTGGCCGCACCCGGAGCGGCGGGCGGCGGCCACCATCGGGGTGTACGACGGGGTGCATCGTGGGCACCGGGCGATCATCGGCGCCCTAGGCGAGCAGGCCGGGGAACGGGACCTGGCCCTCACCGTGGTCACCTTCCGCTCCCACCCGGCGGAGGTGCTGGCCCCCGAGCGGGTGCCGCCGCGGCTCACCACCCTCGACCAGCAGCTCGACCAGTTCGCCGCCCTTGGTGTCGACGCGGTGGCGGTGCTCGACTTCGACGATGAGCTGCGCCGATTGAGCGCCGAGCGCTTTGTGGTGGAGGTGCTGGTCGAGGCGCTGGAGTGTGCCGTGGTGTCGGTGGGGGAGGACTTCCGCTTCGGATACCGGCAGGAGGGCGACGTCGCTCTGCTGCGGGAGCTGGGAACCACCCACGGGTTCATGGTGACCCCGATGGCGCTGGTGGGCGACGCCGACGGTCCCTTCCGTGCCTCCGCCATCCGCGCCGCCCTGGCCGAGGGAGACCTTGGCGAAGCCGGGAGAATCCTGGGGCGACGGTTCGCCGTTGCCGGCACCGTCGCTCGCGGCGACGGACGGGGCCGTTCCATCGGCTTCCCCACCGCCAACCTGGAGCTGAGTCCCCGCCAGGCGCTGCCCAAGCGGGGGGTGTACGCGGTATGGGTCCGCCTCGACGACGGCAACGCACCCGGTGCCGCCAACGTCGGGGTCCGTCCTACCTTCGCCGGCGACACCGAGGTGCTCGAGGTACACCTGCTCGACTCCGACCGCGATCTGTACGACCAGGCCATGGAGGTCGAGTTCGTCGCCCGAATACGCGACGAGCGGCGGTTCGACGGGGTCGATGAACTTGCCGCCCAGATCGGGCGGGACGTCGCCGAGGCGGCTCGATTGCTCGCCGTCGACGCCGGCTCGCCGACGTGACCCGCCGCGGCGTTTCCTCGGGTTCGCCCTTCGAGGCGCGCTACGGCTTCAGCCGAGCGGTGCGGGTTGGCGACCGGGTGATCGTTGCCGGCACCGCCCCGGTGCCACCTGCCGGTGCCGAAGTGGCGTTGGGGGCATACCGGCAGCTGCTGCGCTGCGGGGAGATCGCCCTGGCCGCCATGGCCCAGCTGGGCGCCACCGCCGAGCACGTGGTGCGCACCCGGATGTTCCTGGTCGACGCCGCCGACGCCGACGAGGCGGGCCGGGCCCACGCCGAGCTGTTCGCCGCCGCCTCCCCGGCGGCGACGATGGTGGTGGTGGCCGCTCTGCTCGACCCGGCGTGGCTGGTCGAGCTGGAGGTGGAGGCCGTTGTCACCGGGGAACCGGCAGGTTGAACCGGCGGTAGTTCCTCCGGCAGGTGACTGCCGCCGTCAGATGTCCACCGTGGTGCCGATCTCCACGACGCGGTCGGTGGGCAGCTTGAAGTAGGCGGCTGCGCTGCGGGCGTTGCGGTGCATGAACTGGAACGTTCGCTCCGCCCAGGTTCCCAGCCCGACGCCGGGCCGGGTGACCATCGACTCCTTGCCGAGAAAGTAGGTGGTGTGCAAAGGGTCGAAGGCGATCTCGGCCATGAGATGTCCCAGCTCGGCAGGGATATCGGGATCCTCCATGAACCCGTAGCTCAGCACCACCTGGTAGAAGCCACTGCCCAGGTGGGTGATCTCGTCGCGCCGGGCGCGGTGCACCCGAGGGACCGTCTGGGTCCGCACCGCCAGGAAGACCACCGACTCGTGGACGGCGTCGTTGTGCCGCAGGTTGGCCAGAAAGGCCGGAGGCACCCGGCCCTGGTTGGGGAACAGGTACACCCCAGTCCCGTCGATGCGGCGCACCTTGGGGTTGCGGGCGATGCTGGAGATGAGAGCGGGGAGCGGCTGTTCGCCACGGCGCAACGCCTTGGCGACGTGTGCCCTGCCCTTGCGCCAGGTGGTCATCAGCCCGTACAGCAGGGCGCCCAGCACCAGCGGGAACCAGCCGCCGGAGGGGATCTTGATCACGTTGGAGCCGAGGAAGGCCAGGTCGACCACCATGAAGCCACCGATGACGGTGGCCACCTTGGCCCGGCTCCACCCCCAATGCTCCCGGGCGTACACGGCTATCAGGACGCTGGTAATCAGCATGGTGGCGGTGACCGCTACCCCGTAGGCCGAGGCCAGGTTGGCGGAGCTGCCGAAACCCACTACCAGCCCGACACAGGCCACCAGCAGCCCCCAGTTCACCGAGGGTACGTACACCTGCCCGTGTGCCTCCGCGGAGGTGTGCCGCACCACCATGCGGGGGATGAAGTCGAGCTGCACCGCCTGGTTGGTCAGCGAGAAGACCCCGGAGATGAGAGCCTGGCTGGCGATGATGGTGGCGGCGGTGGCCAGGGCGATGAGCGGATAGAGCGCCCACTCGGGGGCGAGCAGGAAGAACGGGCTGCGCACCGCATCGGCGTCCTCCAGTAGCAAGGCGCCCTGGCCGGCGTAGTTGAGCAGGAGGGCGGGCATCACCACGGCGATCCAGCCCCGCCCGATTGCCCTCGAGCCGAAGTGGCCCAGATCGGCGTACAGGGCCTCGCCGCCGGTGACCACCAGCACCACCCCACCCAACGAGATGAACGCCCGGGTGGTGTACTGGGCGAAGTACTGCACGGCGTAGAACGGGTTGACGGCGGCGACCACGCCGGGGTCGTCCATCACCCGGAGCAAACCGAGCAGAGCGATCACCCCGAACCACACCAGCATCACCGGCCCGAAGAGCTTGCCGACGACGGCGGTACCGCGCTTCTGGATGGAGAACAGCGCCACCAGGATGACGACGGCGGCGGGGACCACGTAGCGGGCCAGCGCCGGGGTGGCCAGCTCCACCCCCTCGACGGCGGACAGCACCGAGATGGCGGGGGTGATCGCCCCGTCGCCGTACAGCATGGCCGCCCCGAACAGACCGAGCATCACCAGCAGGCGACGCCGGTTGCGGTCGGCCTCGGTGGGAGCCACCAGCGCCGTCAGCGCCACGATGCCCCCCTCGCCGTGGTTGTCGGCGCGCATCACCACCATGACGTACTTGAGGAACACGACGATGACCAGTGACCAGAAGATCAGCGACAGCGCCCCCAGCACGGTGCTGTCGGTGACCGGGATGTTGTGGTGTTCGGCGAACGTCTCCCGCAGCGAGTACAGCGGGCTGGTCCCGATGTCGCCGTAGACGACCCCGATGGCCCCAATGGTCAGGGGCAGCAACGCTCCGGTGGGACCGTCCTTGGCGGGGGCATGGTCGGTGGCGGTGGGTGCTGCAGACATGGAAGCCCGGAACCCTACTCGCCGTCCCGGTGTACCGACCGGGGCGGTTGGCGCCCATTACCCCTTCGGCTACACTCATACCCGGACGTTCGTCCGCTGCTCCTCCGCGTGCTGCGCCTCACCGCCTCCCCAGGCGATGTCGGGTTCTCCTGCGGAGAGCGATTCTGTCGTGAAGGACACGCAGTTTGAAAGACAAGCACACCATCATTGAAACGTTCGGGTCCCACCAGACCGACACCGGATCCCCCGAGGTCCAGGTCGCTCTGCTGACCGAACGCATCAACCACCTCACCGAGCACCTGCGGTCGAACCAGAAGGATCACCACAGCCGGCGAGGCCTGCTGATGATGGTGGGCAAGCGGCGCCGTCTGCTCGGCTACCTGCGCAATCAGGACGTCGAGCGTTACCGTTCCCTCATCTCCAGGCTGGGCCTGCGCCGATAGGGACCGGGACGAGCGGCAATGGCCGTCCGTCCCACGAGAGCCGGGACCGTCGGTCGCCGGCCTCGAATCAGAAGCAGGGGACACCGTCCAGTTGTCAGTGGCGGGCGCTCTCGGATCTCGGAGATGAGAGCCCCCACCACTGCCAATTGGTCCGTGTCTCCTCCATCAACAGAGGAGAACCGCGTGGCAGAGACCACCGTTCGTGGCCTGGTAGGCGACAAGGAAGTCGTCTTCTCGGCTGGCAAGCTTGCCCAACTCGCCGATGGGGCCGTCCTGGCCAGCATCGGCAACACCGAAGTACTGGTCACCGCCACCGCCGCCAAGTCGGTGCGTGAGGGCCAGGACTTCTTCCCGCTCACCGTTGACGTCGAGGAGCGGCTGTACTCGGTGGGTCGCATCCCCGGGTCGTTCTTCCGTCGTGAGGGCCGGGCCACCGAGAAGGCGACGCTCACCGCCCGCCTCATCGACCGCCCGCTGCGCCCGTCGTTCGCCGCAGGCTTCCGCTGCGAGACCCATGTGGTGGCCACCGTCATGGCCGCCGACCTGGTCAACGCCTACGACGTCCCCGCCCTCAACGCGGCGTCGGCAGCGCTCACCGTCAGCGCCATCCCCTTCCTCGGCCCCATCGGGGCGGTACGGCTGGCGCTCCGTGACGGCCAGTGGATCGCCTTCCCCACGTACGAGGAGATGGACGAGTCTGTCTTCGAGATCGTGGTGGCCGGCAAGCGCAACACCGCTGGAGGTGTCGACATCGCCATGGTCGAGGCCGGCGCCACCGAGAATGGCTACCGCATGGTCCGCGACGGTGCTCCCGCCAGCGACGAGGAGACCGTCGCCCAGGGGCTCGAGGCCGCCAAGGAGCACATCGGCACGGTCATCGATCTCCAGCTGGAGCTGCGCCGCCAGCTCGGCGAGCCGGAGCCGGTGGAGTGGCCGGTGGCCGAGGACTACTCGGCTGACGTGTTCGACCGGGTGACCGCGGTTGCCCGACCCCGACTGGAGTCGATGGGCACCATCGCCGACAAGTCCGAGCGGCTGGCCACCGAGAAGCGCATCGCCGACGAGGTCATGGCGGAGCTGTCCATCCCCGACGACGACGCCGCCTTGGCAACCGCATCGAAGCGGGCCTTCCGCTCGGTGCAGAAGGCGGTGATGCGCGAGCGGGTGGTTCGTGACGGCATCCGCCTCGACGGCCGCGGTCTCACCGACATCCGCCCGCTCACCGTGGAGGTTGGCGTCCTTCCCGAGGTTCACGGCTCGGGTCTCTTCCAACGGGGCGAGACCCAGGTACTCAACGTGACCACCCTGGGCATGACCAAGATGGAGCAGATGCTCGACACCATCTCGGCCGAGGAGAAGAAGCGCTACATGCACCACTACAACATGGCGCCGTTCGCCACCGGCGAGACCGGCTTCATGCGCGGCCCCAAGCGCCGCGAGATTGGTCATGGCGCCCTGGCGGAGCGGGCCCTGTTCCCGGTGATCCCGCCGGTGGAGGACTTCCCGTACGCCTTCCGGCTGGTCTCCGAGGTGCTGATGTCGAACGGTTCGTCGTCCATGGCCTCGGTGTGCGGGTCGTCGTTGTCGCTGATGGACGCCGGGGTGCCCATCGCTGCCTCCGTCGCCGGTATCGCCATGGGGCTCATCGCCCACGACGGTCAGTTCGTCACCCTCACCGACATCCTCGGTGCCGAGGACGCCCTGGGCGACATGGACTTCAAGGTGGCGGGAACCCGGGACATGATCACCGCCCTCCAGCTCGATACCAAGATCGAGTCGCTGCCCGCCGACGTGCTCATCAAGGCAATGCACCAGGCCCGGGACGCCCGCATGTTCATCCTCGACGCCATGGACGCCGTCATCGCCGAGCCTCGGCCCGAGCTGGCCCCCAACGCTCCCAAGATCGAGTCGATCCAGATCCCCAGGGACCGCATCGGCGAGGTCATCGGGCCCAAGGGCAAGGTCATCCGCGAGCTGGAGGAGGAGACCGGGGCCACCATCGAGATCGACGACGATGGCACGGTGCGGGTCGGGGCGGTCGACACCGCCTCGATGCAGCTCGCCAAGGAGCGTATCCTCGCCATCGGCTTCCCGCCTGAGGCCAATGTCGGGGAGGTCTACCAGGGTGAGGTGGTGAACATCACCAAGTTCGGTGCGTTCGTCAACATCCTCCCCGGGCGTGACGGTCTGCTGCACATCTCCAAGATGGGTGGCGGCCGCCGCATCGCCGTGGTCGAGGACGTGCTGGCTCTGGGTGACCGGGTCCAGGTGGTGGTGCGTGAGATCGACGACCGGGGCAAGGTCAGCCTCGACCTGGCCGAAGGGGTCGAGTTGGAGATGAAGCCGGGGGCCAAGCCGCTGGAGCCCACCGACAACGGCGGTGGCTTCGACGATCGCCGCCGCGACGGGGGCGACCGCGGTCGGGGCCGCAGCGACGACCGACGTGGCGACAGTTCCCATGACCGGGGTCGTGATCGGGGCCGTGACCGCGGCGGTGACGGTGGTCGCGACCGGGGTCGCCGCGACCCTGTTCGGAGCGGTCGCGGCGACGACCGCAGGGCCGACGCCGGCGCCGACCGCCGGTCGGAGACGTCCGACGCCCGCACCATCGTGTCGTTCGAGGACGACTTCGAAAGCGGCTTCTAAGCACTTCGGCTGGGAAACACGGGCGTGGTTCCCAGCCGAGCTGCGCCTTGCCCTGCGGGCTCGGCTCCGACCGTGAGGAGCGGCCTACGGCCGCCCTGCTTGATCGGGCGGTCCGGCACAGCCGCACCGGCACGAACCGAGGGGGCCGGGACAGAGCCCGCCCCCTCGGGCACCCCCACACCGCGGCAAGAACACGCATGCGTTCTAAGAATGGACCGCCAAGCCGGCCGGTGGCCCTCGTCCCGTCCCTGGCTCGTTTCCCCTCCCTTTGGACGGCGGCCGCGTCTTCGGGGGGTGGCCGGGGCCTGCCCCCTCCCGATCAGTCGTCGAGGACGAACGTAAGCTTCATGTCGACCCGGAAGTGCTTGATGGTGCCGTCGTCGGCCAGCTCGACCTTGTGCTCGGAGATCCAGGCTCCCTTGATGCCGTCCACCGTCTTCTGTGCCTTGGCCAGACCCTTGCGAATGGCGTCCTCGAAGGATCCGGGGGAAGTCGACGTGATCTCGATCACCTTGGCAACAGACACGAAGCAGCTCCTTTCGGCGGGCTCAGTGCGGCCAGGCTAGCTCTGGTGGGCACCGCCCGGGCATGCTGAACTTCCCTTGTGCATCGAACGTGTGTTCGATTAGGCTGTGAGGCCCGAGACAGGTGGCGAGACGGTGCCCGGTACCAGCACGGCGATCACAGCGCTCGACATCGGAGCGGTGACCGGAGCCGTCCGGGCCGACCGAGACGACACCGTCGCCATGCTCCGCCGCCATCTTCCCGCCGGTACCTCGCCGGAGGCGGTGATGCTGATCCCCGCCCCCGGTCAGGTGGTCGGATTGCATGGCCCGGCGGGGATGGGGCTTACCCGGCTGGGGCTGTCGTTGGTGGCGGGGGCCACCGAGGGGGCGGTGGCCTGCGTCGACGTCCGCGGCTGGCTGTGCCCGTTGGCGGCTTGGGAAGTGGGGATCGACCCGGATCGCCTGGTGGTGGTGCGCTGCGACGACCCGGTCACCTGGGGCCGGGTGGTGGCCGGGTTGCTCGACGGCATGGGCGCCGTCTACGCCGAGGTGCCCCATCGGATGCGAGAGGCACCGCTGCGCACCCTGGCGTCGGCGGTGCGCAGCAAGGGGACCCCGCTGGTGCTCAACCCGCTGTCGGGGACGCTTCCGGGCGGGTTGGCCCAGCTCCGGCTAGAGGGGCGCCACATCACCTGGGAGGGGACCGGGGTGGGGCACGGCCGCCTGCTGCGGCGCCGGCTGGTGCTGGAGGCCTCTGGCAAGTCGGTCAAAGGGATGACCCGGATCATCGAGGTGGAGGACCATGGAGCGGACGCTCTGCGTGTGGTACCCGGACTGGGCGCTGCGCCGACCGGATACGCCGCCGGGTGAGCCCGCCCAGGCGATCGGGGCCGACCACAAGGTGGTAGCGGTCAATGGCGCCGCCGCTGCCTTCGGGGTCACCGTGGGCATGCGCCGCCGTCAGGCCGAGGCCATCTGCCCGGCAATCCGCTCCCTGACGAGCGATCCCACCGCCGAGGCGATCGGCTTCGAGCCGGTGGTGGCCGCCGTCGAAAAGCTCATCCCCAGAGTGGAGGTGGTGCAACCGGGGATGCTTCTGGCCCCGGTAACCGGTGCCGTTCGCTATTACGGCGACGAGTGGGCCTTGGTGGGGCGGGTGGTCGACACCATCGAGGCCGTCACCGGTTCCGGCCATCGCATCGGACTCGCCGCCGGACCCTTCGCCGCCCGCTGCGCCGCCGAGTTGGCGGTGGGGGAGCCGTTGGTGGTGGAGGACGACCGCAGCTTCCTGCGCTCACTCGACGTCGCCTCGTTGGGTCGGGAAGAGCTGGCCGCCACCTTCCGCTGGCTGGGGATCACCACCCTGGGACAGGTTGCCGACCTGCCCCGCCAGGCGATGGTCTCCCGTTTCGGTTCCGAGGGGCTCGATGCGCACCGGCTGGCCCACGGCGAGGACCGCCGGCCGCAGCCGAGGGAGGTCCCGGTCGATCTGGCGGTGGAGGAGCGGTTCGAACCTCCGCTGGACAACCTCGACCGGGCCGCCTTTGTGGGGAGGGCCCTGGCGCATCGGCTGCTCACCGAGACCGGCCGCCACGGGTCGACCCCCTTCCGGGTGTTGGTGGAGGCGGAGTCGGCCAGTGGCACCACCCGCTCCCGCATCTGGCGCAATGCCGACCCGTTCGACGAGTCGACGCTAGGTGACCGGATCCGCTGGCAGCTCGCCGCCTGGCTCGACGAGGCCCGGCTACACCACGGGCCAGGGATCGGGGGTGGGGTGGTGCGGCTGCGGCTGGTGCCCGCCGACCTCTCCGACCAGGGGCGGCAGCTGGCCCTGCACGAGGACGCCAGGCGCGCCGCCGAGACCCACCGCACCCTGGTGCAGACCCAGGCGCTGGTAGGGCCCGACCGAGTGCTGACCACCCGCCCCCAGGGGGGACGCGACCCGGGGGACCGGGTGCAGTGGAGTCGGTGGGACGACCGGCCGACCGCTCCCTCCCGAGACCAGGCGGCGCCGTGGCCCGGGGCGGTGCCGGCACCGTCGCCCGCCCTGATACCCGACAAGCCGACCCCCTTCGAGGTGGAATGGGACGGGGGGATGCCGGAGCGGGTTCGGCTGGGGAGCCGGTGGGAGCCCGTGCTGTCGTGGGCAGGGCCGTGGCGCCGTATGGGGCGATGGTGGGAGGGCGAGCCCCACGCCGACCGCTATCAGATCGTCACCTCGGCCGGCGCCTTCCTGTGCGAGGTGCGAGACGGCGCCACCTACCTCACCGGCATCTACGACTGACATCAATGGGACCGGTACACCATTGCCCGGTGGTCGATGCGCACGACTTCGATGCGGCGCAACGCCCCGTCGATCCGGTAGACGATGCGGTACGGCCCGCGACGGGCGGCGTGGTAGCCCGCCAGTTCCCTCGCCAATGGCTTACCG
>JACDBE010000209.1 GCA_013695075.1 Acidimicrobiia bacterium | reverse complement strand
GTTCGGCGGAGCGTCAGGCGGCCCGCGTCGGGCTGATCACCGCGGCCCCGCCGGTGATCTGCGAAGGCGCCTCGCTGCCCCTCGCCGGTGCGCTCGTCATCCTCCCGGCACTCGCCGCGACTGGTCTGCTCCAAGCCGCGGCGTCGCTTACGGCTACCGGATCGTCAGAAGTCGTTGTCGGCGAGCCAGTCGGCGGCGATGACGTCGGCGTCCTCGGTGTCGATGTCGTAGCGCCGGTTCATCTCGGTGAGGGCGTCGGTGGTCAGCCGCGACGAGATGTCGTTGAGCACGTCGGCGAGCCCGTCGCCGTAGGCCTCCTCCAGCCCGGTGGTGATGACGGGGACCACGTTGTCGGCCGCCAGCATCTGCTGGTCGTCCTCGAGCAGCACCCATTCCCGATCGGCGATGACCCCGCTGGTGGAGAACAGCACGGCGACGTCGATGGCGCCCTCCTCCAGCGCCGCCACCGTCACCTGGCCGGCATCGAGCGGCTGGAAGTTGGCGCTCATGTCGAGCCCGTAGGTGGTCATCAACCCCGGGATGCAGAACGGGTTGGTCTCACAGTCGGGGGGGCCACCCAGAACCAGGTCGGCGCCGTTGGCGGCCAGTTCCGACAGCGAACCGATGCCCAGCGACTCGGAGGTCTCCTCGGTGACGACGAAGGCGTTGGTGTCGACCGCATCGGACGGCTCCAGAGCAACCAGGCCCTGTTCGGCCAGGTAGCCGTTGAGCAGATCGGTGGTCTCCTCGGCGTCACCGGTGGCCTCACCGGCGTTCTCGTTGAGGAACTCCAGCATGGAGGCGGCGTACTCGGGGGCCAGGTTGATGTCGTCGCTCTCGAACGCCGCCATCTCCAGGTCACGGAACCCGCCCACGGCCTGCACGCTGACGGTGAATCCCTCCGCCTCCAACGCCCCCCGATAGATCTCGGCGAGGATGGCGCTCTCCCCGAAGTCCTGGGCACCGATGACGATTGCCGGTCCCTCGACGGGGTCGGCAGCGTCATCACCCGAGTCTCCGCAGGCTGCGCCCAGCAGGGCGAAGGCCAGGAGGCTCGCCCCGATGACGCGGTTGCGGTGCTTCCGCATGGGTTGCTCCTTTGTCTGGTGAGTAGTTGTCGCCACCGAGTGGCGGCAGGGACCAAGCTAACCGACCGGCACGGTTTCGACGACGTCGTCACCCGCCGGGGGTCCGGTCGCCCGGTCTTTGCGGGCGGTGTGGGAGCGGTCGGAATGCCGCTGCACCCAACCCAGGGTGGTCTCGGTGGCAATGGCGAGCAGGGCCACGGCGGCACCGCCGACGAAGACTTCTTCGAAGCGGCGTTGGGCGAACCCGTCGATGATGAACCTGCCCAGCCCGCCGAAACCGACCACGGCGCCGAGGGTGGCGGTGGCGACCACCTCAACGGCTGCGGTGCGGATCCCTGCCATGAGCACCGGCAGCGCCAGCGGCAGCTCGACGGCGGTGAGGACCTGGCGCTCGGTCATCCCCATGCCTCGGGCCGCTTCCACCAGGGCAGCATCGGTCTGGCGCACCCCGGTGTACGCGTTGACAAACATCGGCGGCAGCGCCAGCGCCACCAGCGCCACCAGCGTGGCGGCGTAGCCGAGCGGACGAAGTCCCAGCGACAGGGTGATGGGGAAGGCGATGCCGACGATGCCGAAGGAGGGCACCGCACGGCCGATGTTGACCGCGGACACGGCCAGGATGCCGCCCTGCCCGCGGTGACCCAGCGCTACTCCGGTCGGGAGGGCGATGATCCCGGCGATCATCAGGGACACCCCGGCCACCGACACGTGCTCCCACAGCCGGTTGGGGAGCCCGTCACGCCCCGACCAGTTGGCGGGGTCGCTCAGCCAGGCGGAGACCTCCCCGAAGAACTCGATCACACCGCCTCCCTACGGCGCGCCCAAGGGGTGGCCCGTCGCTCGGCAGCAACCAGCAGCAGGTCGGCGACCACCGCCAGCGCCACCGACAGCAGGGTCCCGGTCAGCGTCTCGGTGAAGAACTGGCGGCGGATGCCCCTCAATATGAAAACGCCGTATCCCCCCTGGCCGATGAGTGCGGTCACGGTGACCAGACCGATGGTGGACACGGTGGCGATGCGGATGCCGGCGATGATCACCGGCAGTGCCAGGGGGAGCTGGACGCCGAGGAACAGGTTGCGCTCGGTCATACCCATCCCCCGCGCCGACTCGACGACGGCGTCCGGCACCCCTTCGATGCCGGCGACGATGTTGCGGATGAGGATGAGCAGCGTGTACGACACCAGGGCGATCTCTGCGGTGATCAGGCTCAACCCGAAGAACGGGATGAAGAACGTGAACAGCGCCAGGCTGGGGATGGTGTAGAGGATGCCGGTGAACCAGGTGATGGGGGCGTAGGCGGGCCGCCAGCGCAGCGCCACCAGCGACAGCGCCATGGCCACCACCAGACCGACACCGACGGCTAGGACGGTGAGCGCCAGGTGCTCGGCGGTGGCCGTCCACATGTCGTCGAAATGGGTGCCGATCCATTCCCAGTCGATGTTCACGGTCGGTCGCTCACTGCACGATGGCCCGGGCGATGGCCTCGGCGGTGAGCATCCCCAGGTAGCGGTCGCCGTCGAACACCGCCGCCACGCTGGTGCGGGAGGTGACCACCACGTCGAGGGCGTCGATCAATGACGCGTCGACGGTCAACCAGGACTGGAAGCGGCGTAGCGACAACCCGGACAGGTCGTGGCGGCCGTCGAGGTCGGCGGCGGGGACCCAACCGTCGAGCCGGCCATCGCCGCCCACCCCGATCCAATCGACGCCGTGGTCGGCCATCACCCGACGGGCCTCGTCGACGGTGGCCGTCTCCGCCAGCACCGGTCCGTGCTCGAGGGGGACGGTGCCGATGACGAGCAGGGAGAGCCGCTTGAGCCCGCGCTCGGACCCCAGAAAGTCGACCACGAAGTCGTTGGCCGGTTGGCGCAGGGTGTCCGCCGGGGTGTCGTACTGCTCGAGGATGCCGCCGACGTTGAGGATGGCGATGCGGTCTCCAAGCCTGATGGCCTCGGCGATGTCATGGGTGACGAACACGATGGTCTTGCGCAGCCGCTGCTGCAGCTCGAGGAACAGGTCCTGGAGTCGGCCCCTGGCGATGGGATCGACCGCCCCGAACGGCTCGTCCATCAGCATCACCTGGGGATCGGCGGCCAGAGCCCGGGCCACGCCCACCCGCTGCCGCTGCCCACCGGAGAGCTCGGCCGGGTAGCGGGTGCGCATCGCCAGGTCCAGGTCGACCATCTCGAGCAGCTCGTCGACCCGCCGTGAGATGCGCCCGGCATTCCAGCCGAGGAGCCGGGGCACGGTGGCGATGTTCTCGGCGATGGTGCGGTGGGGGAACAGCCCGATCTGTTGGATCACGTATCCGATGCTGCGCCGCAGCTGCGACGGGCTCATCGAGGTGATGTCGCGCCCGGCCACCTCGATGGTCCCCGAGGAGGGCTCGATCAACCGGTTGATCATCTTGAGCGTGGTCGTCTTACCGCACCCCGAGGGGCCCACCAGGACGGCGATGTCGCCCTCGGCGACGTCGAGGCTGAGCCCGTCGACAGCGGGTCTGTCGCCGCTGGCGTACACCTTGGAGACGCCGACGAGGCGGATCATGGCATCGGTAACGCCGCCACCTCCTGGACGGGTTGCACCCAGGCGGGGCACAGCTGACGGTAGGCGCACCAGTCGCACAGCCGGCTGGGTCTGGTGGGGAACCGATCGTTGCGGATGGCCAGGTCGATGACCGACCACAACGCCGCCAGCTGGCGTTCCATGGCATCGAGCTGAGCCTCGCTTACCGCCAGCTCGTACACCACCGGGCCGTTGAGGTAGAGGAGGCGGAGCTTGGCCGGGGTGCGTCCGGTGCGCCGCCTGATGAGCAGGGCGTAGATCTTGAGGGCGAAGAACGCCGGGATGGCATAGCGTTCCGGGGGCGCCTTTCCGGTCTTGTAGTCGGTGATGACCAGCCCCTCGTCGGTTTCGTCCATGCGGTCGAGGATGCCGCGGATGGTCATGCCGCCCAGTTCCTCCAGCATGTCCAGCTCGCGCTCGACCGGCTCGATGGTGGAGGGGTCCTCGACCCCGAAGTAGTTGGCCAGGATCTCCAGGCTCTCGATGCCCCAGCGACGCTCCTCCTCGACCCCGGCGAACAGGTCGGCGTATTCAACAGGGCGCACGTCCATCCACGCTTCCCGGAACAGATCGAACAACCGCTCCGGGGTGCGCTCGACGGCGGGCAGGTCGAAGATGCGCTGCAGCGCCAGGTGGGCCGTGGTACCCCTGGCCTGGTACTCGTTGGGCGGCTCCTCGATGCGATCGATGGAGCGGAACTTGTACAGCTGGGGGCACGCCTTGAAGTCGCTGGCCCGCGACGGCGACAGCGTCTCCAGCAACCGCGGCGCCTCCAGCACCGTGCCGGTGGCGGTGTTCTCCGTGGGGATCCTCTGCATGTCAGGCATTTTACGTTGCAGGTGTGACACAAACCACACACGTGTGATTCTGACCCGCCGGGCTACCCAACGCATCGGGCAATCGTACGATCGGCGGCCAACCATGCCGACCTCAGGGGCGCATTCCGAAGGTCGCGAAAACCATCGACAGGACGCGAAAACTGGGTACGGCTCCCATTTGACGCTGGCCGGAGACCTGGTCTACGGTACCGCTCCCTTCGGGGCTTCGGCTCGGAAGGGAAGCACTCGGATAGGTCCTTCGGGACCGTACCGGATCGAGGTCGCCTTCGGGCAGCATACGAACCGGGATTCCGGGAGCATTGCTCGACGGGCTTCGGTTCGACG
>JACDBE010000207.1 GCA_013695075.1 Acidimicrobiia bacterium | reverse complement strand
CCCGGAGGCCGTCCCGGTGGCGGCGGCTTCCCCGGCGACGGCAGCACTCCCCGCCCCGGCGGCCACCGCACCCCACACTGCGGCCTGGAGACCGGCGGGGACCGGTACCAGTAGCAGCCCGGCGAACACCCGCAGCGGCTCCAGGTACAGGGCGCGGTTGCGGGCGCAGTCCTGGCAGGTGGCAACATGGCGGTCGGCGCGGCGTCGCACCGCCGGGGTGACGGCATCGACCTCGTCACCGATGATCTGCGCCAGCTCGGCGCATTCACCCCGGCCTTTGCGGACCAGCAGCACGGTGGCGAGAACCTCGGAGAACCGGCCCTTCATCCGGCTCACCATGGTGTAGGCGTTGCCCTTGGTCACCCCGAGGACCTGGGCGATCTCGGCGGACTGCAGGCCGTGGCGTACGTGCAGGTCCAACACCGTATAGGTGCGCTCGTCGAGAGCGGCGGCCGCCTCCCACACCAGGTCGGCGGCCTGCTGGGCCTCGGCCATCTGCTCGGGATCAATCATGGGGTCCGGGTCGGCGATGGCCAGCGACGCCCGCTCGTCGTCGTCGACCGGCGAGGTCGTCCGCCTCGTGTGCTGGCTCTGCCTGATGCGGTTGAGCGCCGTGTTGTGGGCGATGGAGAACAGCCAGCTCTTGAACCTCTCCGGGCTGTGCAACGTGGGAAGCTGCTCCATCGCCCTGATGAAGGCGTCCTGAGCGAGATCCGCCCCCTTCCTGGCGATCCCGCATCAGCCGGCTGAGGAAGTCGTGCACCCCGGGGAAGTAGCGTTCGTAGAGGGTGCTGAACCCGTCGAGGTCACCGGCCATGAAGGCCCTGACCAGGTCGCCGTCGGATGGGGGTGGTGGCATGGTCTTGCGATCTGCGAAGCCGATTTCGGAGGTTACCGTCGCCACCTTGGAGCGTCCGCCGATAGGCGGCCGCTCTTCGGCATCTGCTGTTGGCTCTTCGGCAGACGCCTCATCGCTGTGTGATGGGGGACCCCCAGCCCCCATCGCGAGTATGCGCCTATCGGCGCATCCTCTCGGGCCCCACCCCCCGTGGCGACCAAGGCCTGGCCCGAACCCGGAAGCGGGGGGCCCGAACGGCCCCCGCTCCCGGTCGCAGCCCATCGGGGAGAGCGCGGTTCTCCCCTTGGTGCGGCCCCCCTGTTCCCTACCGTCCCCACCGGCATGGCCCGCCGTCGACAACGGCGAACCCGCGGGCTGCCATTAGTGGGACACCACTCCCGCCGATTCCTTACATGTCGGCAGGGAGTGATTGCTAGAAGCCGAGGCGGTCGAGGAGGGCGTCACGGCGCTGCCAGTCGGGTTCGACGCGGACCCTCAGATCGAGGTAAACCGGGGCGGCCATCAGCCGTTCCAGCTCGAGGCGGGCGGCCTCCCCCACCGAGCGCAGCAGGCCGCCGCCCTTGCCGATGACGATCCCCTTCTGCGAGGGCCGCTCCACCACCACCGTCGCCGCCACGTACACCGTGCCGCCGAGGCGTTCAGCGATCTCGTCGACGACCACGGTGAGCGAATGGGGCAGCTCCTGGCGCAACCGGGACAGGTACTGCTCCCGCACCAGCTCGGCGGCGAGCAGCGATTCGGGTTGATCGGTGGTCATCCCGGGGGGGAATAGGGCAGGACCTTCCGGGAGCCGGGGGACGATCTCGCCGCGCAGGGCGTCGAGCCCGGTTCCAGTGAAGGAGGACAACGGGACGTAGGCGGCAAAGTCCCAGCTGGCGGCCTCAGCAAGACGCGCCGCGATCATCTCGGGAACGGCGGCGTCGGACTTGGCCACCACCACGATGGTGCGGTCGGCGGCGGCGGTGAGTCGCTCGGCCAGCATCCGGTCGCCGGGTCCCACCTTGCCGGTGGCGTCGAGCACCAGCAACGCCACGTCGGTGTCCGCCAGCGAGCTCTCCACCAGCCGGTTGAGCCGGGCGCCGAGGGCGGTGCGGGGCCGGTGCAACCCCGGGGTGTCTACCAGGACCAGCTGGGCCGGGGGGTCCACGATGTTGGCTATGCCCCGGATGCTGTTGCGGGTGGTCTGCGGTCGGGCCGAGGTGATCGACACCTTGGTACCCACCAGGGCGTTGACCAGCGTCGACTTACCCACGTTGGGGCGGCCCACCACGGCGGCGAAGCCGGACCGCACCGGCTCCCACCCGTCCGGCAGCGAGGGGGTGCCTTCCCCGGCGGTCACCGGGTGCGGACTCTGACCCGGGCGATCCGCCGGCCGTGGACCTGCTCGGCGGTGAGGACGTAGGCGTCGAGGTCGAACGACTCACCCTCGGCGGGCACCCGCCCGGCCAATCCCAGCAGCAGACCGCCGACGGTGTCCCAGTCCTCGTTGGGCAGGTCCACCCCGAGCAGGTCCTCAAACTCGTCAATGGCCATCCGCCCGTCGACCAGATACTCCCCCGCGGCTACCTCCATCATCAGCGGCACCTCGTCGTCGGACTCGTCGGTTATCTCCCCGACGATCTCCTCGAGGACGTCCTCCATGGTCACCAGCCCGGCGGTGCCGCCGAACTCGTCGACCACGATGGCCAGGTGGTCCCGATCGTTCTGCATCTCGCGCATCAGGTCGAGCACCGGCATCGCCTCGGGGACGATGTAGGCGGGGCGGGCCAGGTCGGCGACTTGGCGGTGCCCGCTGTCGTCGTCGAACAGCGAGAGCAGATCGCGCACGTACAGCACCCCGACGACGTCGTCGATGCCCTGGCCCAGCACCGGGATGCGGGATCGGCCCGCCTCCACCGACAGGGCCACCGCCTCGTCGATGCTGGCGGTTGCCGGCAGCGTCACCATGTCGGGTCGGGGCACCATTACCTCCCGCACCACCGTGTCCCCCACCTCGATAACCGACGAAATCAACTCCCGCTCCGCCTCGTCGTCCTCGTCGTGGGTGCCGTTGGGCTCATGCTCTTCACCGTCCTCCTCGCCGATCAGATCCGAGGCGGCACGCCCGAACCTGACCGCGGGCCGCAGCAGGAACACCCAGCGGTACGCCAGCATCCGGGGATGTCCCCTCCCGTAGCCACGGGGCAGGACGTCGCCGATGGCCAGCAGCAGTAGCGCCAACAGCGCCAGCGCCACCACCAGCCCGATCCCGGTGGTCGATCGGGTCAACGCCCAGGTAGCGCTGGTGGCGGCCACGACCATCAGCCCGGTGTGCACCAGCCCCAGCGCCGGTTGCAGGCTTGGTCGGGAGACCAGCAGTCGGGCAACGTGCTCGGCGCGCCGGTCGCCGTCGGCGGCGTCCTGGACGGCATCGGCGCGGGGGGTGCGCACCAACGAGGCGCCGGCGGCGCGCAGGATGCCGGCGACGAGGACCACGGCGGCGGCGGCGGCCAGGGCGATAGTGGTCACCGGCGGCTCCTCCCCACCATGGTGAGGTATCGGCGCTCGATGGACTCCATGCGCGCGGCCTCGGCATCCCCCTGGTGGTCGTAGCCGAGCAGATGCAACAGCCCGTGGGTCACCATCAGCGCCATCTCGTCATCGAGGCTGACGTCATGGGCGGCGGCGTGCTCGGCCACCACCGCCGGGCAGATCACCACGTCACCGATGAGCAGCGGCGGGTCGTCGGTAGCCACCACCGGCGGCTCGCCAGGTATCAGGTCCTCGATGGGGAGCGACAGCACGTCAGTGGGCCCCGGGTTGCCCAGGTGCCGATGGTTGAGTCGGGCCATCTCGCCGGGCTCGACCAAGGTGACGGTCACCTCGCAGGTGGGCGGCAGCAGCTCACCCTGCAACACCACCCGGGCCAGGGCAGCCAGCCCCTCCTGATCGGCGGGCTGGGTACTGGGAGGGTCGTCGCGTTCGTCGGCGATGACGATGTTCACGCAGCTCCCACCGGTGTGCCGGGAAATCCGGGATACGGGATGCGGGTGTGGTAGTAGCCGATGAGGGCGATGAGGAGCGCCTCCTTCACCCTGGTGAGGTCACCGAAGGTGAGGTCGCTCTCGTCGAACTGGCCATCGTCGAGCTTCTCCCCCACCACCGAATCGACCACCTTGCGCAGGCTCTCCGAGGTCGGGTCCTCGTGCTGGGCCATGGCCCGGGTGGCACCCTCGACGGCGTCGGAGATCATCAGGATCGCCATCTCCTTGCGCTGGGGCCTGACCCCGGTGTGCCGGAACAAGGCGGGATCGAGGGAAGGGTCGTTCTCCGCCGCCTTGTGGTAGAAGTACCGCATCACCCCGGTGCCGTGGTGCTGCTCGACGGCCGCGGCGATCTCGGGGGGGATCCGGTAGCGGCGAGCCAGCCGTAACCCGTCGGCGACGTGGCGCCTGATGAGCTCCGCCGACTGCACCGGGTCAAGCTCGTCGTGTGGGTTGGACACCCCGAACTGGTTCTCGATGAAGTACTGCGGGTTCTCGGTCTTGCCCAGGTCGTGGTAGAAGGCCGCTGCCTGGGCGAACAGCGGATCGGCCCCGATGGCCCGAGCCGCCTTGCCCGCCAGGTTGCCCACCAGGATCGAGTGGTTGAAGGTGCCCGGTGCCCGCTCCTCGATCAGCCGCAGCGCCGGGTGGTTGCGGTCGGTGAGGTCGAGCAGGGTGACCGTGGTGGTGAGCTGGAACAGGTTCTCCAGGAACGACACCAGCCCCTGTCCGACGAAGCCGCCGATGACGCCGCCGATGAACCCGGCAAGGGCAGCGGGCACCGCCGCCGATCGCCCGTCGAACATCCAGGCAATGGTGTACGCCAGCGGAGCCAGCACGGCGGCACCGAGCAGCACCGCCAGCCGCAGCTCGCGCCTGGTCGACACCGCCGACACGAAGGCGATGGGGGTCACCGTTGCTGCCGCGGCGAACACGGTGAGCGCCGGGTCAAGCGTCGAGATGGCCACGAACAACGCCATGGGCACGGCGGTGAGCAGGGCGGTGCGGGGGTCGTAGAGGATCGCCGAGGCGTACCCCAGCAGCGAGGCGGGCAGGATGTACGCCAGCTGCGGGCTCTCGCTACCCAGCAGCTGAGGCACCCGCGACACCAAGGCGGCGATCAGCAGCAGGATCCCCAGGATGAAGATGTGCTTGGGCTGGGACCAACGTGCCGGGGTGATCCGCCACAGGAACAGAGCGGCCATCAGCACCGCCAGCCCGCCCAGGGCGGCGGCGGCGACCCGCGAAGTACCCGGTTCGGGGTCGAGGAGCCCGTTGGCGGTGATGGCCTCCAGCTGCACCGCATCGATGGGGCTGCCGGCGGTGACGATGGGCTCGGCGGGAACCCAGTCCCGGGTGATGTCGGCGACGCCGTCGGCCGCCATCTGCCGTGCCTGTTCGGTGGCCTGGCGGTTCTCGATCTCGTTGGCCTCCAGCGACAGCGCCACCACGTCGGCGCCGGCGGTGCTCAGCATCGCCCGCGCCTCCTGATCCAGACCCTGTACGAACAGCGGCGGGGGCGCCGCCGTCAGCCCGATCTGCACGTCCCGCAGCTCGTCGGCCCTGATGCCCGCCGTCATCCTCTCCCCGGCCAGATCGATGACCTCCTGTTCCACCGAGTCGAAGAACCCGGGGCCGCCGTTGGCCATGTCCGCCAGGTGATCAGCGTACAGGGTGACCAGCACCGGGATGGCATCGGCGTACAAGCTGCCGTACTCACCGACCAGGGTGTCGATCTGCAGCGCCACCGGGATGGTGGTGGTGGTCGACGTGCTGGGGGCGACGGTGGTGGTCGTGGTGCTCGACGTGGTCGTCGCCTCGCCCTCCCCGGCGGGGGGTGCCGGCACCGCCACCACGGGCAGCTGGGTGCAGGTGACGGCGTCGGCGCTGTTGGGATCGACGATGACCCTGGCCTCGCCCCGCAGCCCGGTGTTGCGCTCCCCATCCCCCGACGAGCAGTCGGCGTTGGCGTCGGTGACCTGGTCGGCATTGACCGAGAAGCGCACCCGCACCGTGTAGACGTCGCTGCTGCTGGGCTGGATTTCCTGGAGGCGGTCGTCCCCGGTGAGGGCCCACGGCAGCGTGGTGGGGTCGAGCTCGACCTCCTCGGGATCGCCGATGCTGAGTTCCGAGGTGGCCGTCGCCGCCAGCACCTGGGCCGCCGGCGACAGCAGCGGGCTGTGCTCCAGCCGGTAGCTGCTCCTGGTCGAGGCCGGGTTGGTGACGGTCACCGTGTACTCAACGGTGAATACGTTGCCAACGGCGCTGGGCTGCACGGCGCCGATCTCGTGGCTGAGCGTCAGCCCCACCGGGGCCGGGGCGTCCCGCACCGCGGCGAACAGCAGCCCGATGCGCTGCTCCACCCGGCTGCGCACGTCCTGGTCGATCTCGAAGACGGCGGCAACGGCGTCTGCTGCCTCGTCGCGGGCCAGCTGGGTTGCCGCGGCGTCGACCAACTCGGTGTAGCGGGTGGCCACGAAGTCCTCGGTGGCGATGTCACCGACCTCGAGCCGCACCGCCGGCTCCGCCGCCGGGCGGCCCACCACCAGCGCCATGGCCACCGCCAGCACCGTCGCCACCAGCCCGGCGATGATGGTGCCCGAGCGGCGGGTGGACTCGTTCATCCCCGCTCCCGAGACGAGGCCTCGGCCCGTCTCGCCTCGAACCGCTCGTATGCCTCGACGATGGCGGCGACGATGCGGTGTCGTACCACGTCGTCACGGGTCAGCTCGACGAAGGCGATCCCGTCGACGTCGCGCAGCACCGATCCCACCACCCGCAACCCCGAGGGTCGCCCGTCGAGGAGGTCGGTCTGGGTGACGTCGCCGGTGATGACCATCTTGGAGTTGAAACCAAGCCGGGTGAGGAACATCTTCATCTGCTCTGGGGAGGTGTTCTGCGCTTCGTCGAGGACGATGAAGGCGTCGTTGAGGGTCCGCCCCCTCATGTAAGCGAGCGGAGCTATCTCGATGGTTCCCCGGTCCATCAACCTGCCTGTCTCGTCGGGGCCCAACATCTCGTACAGGGCGTCGTACAGGGGGCGCAGATACGGGTCGACCTTGGCCGCCAGGTCACCGGGGAGGAATCCCAACCGCTCGCCGGCTTCGACGGCGGGACGGCTCAGAATGATGCGCCGTACCGAACCCGACAGCAGGGCCTCGACGGCGCAGGCCATCGCCAGATAGGTCTTGCCGGTGCCGGCAGGCCCCACCCCGAACACCAGGGTGTTTTCCCGCACGGCGTCGACATACCCCTTCTGCCCCAGCGTCTTGGAGCGCACCAGCTTGCCCCGGCCCACCTGGATGGCTTCGGTGAATACCCCCGACGGCGCTGGCACGTCCCGCCGCACCATGTCGATGACCCGCAGCACCCGGTCGTCGTCGAGGGTCTCGCCCTCCTGGACCAGGATGAGCAGCTCGTCGAAGATGGTGCGCACCATGGCGGCGTCTGCATCGCGGCCGTGCACATCGATCTGGTTGCCCCGGGCCAGGATCTTGACGTCGGGGAAGGCAGCCTCGATGTGCCTGAGGTGGGCGTCTCGCTCGCCGAGCAGGTCGACGATGAGGTGGTTGCTGGGAACCTTGAGTTGGATGTCCACGAGGGACGAGGACGTCACGGAACCTCATTGGTTGGGGACAGGGAACAGGGCGCGTGACAAAGACGCATGGAGACCCATGGAGTATACCGGTGCCAGTGCCAGCTCCCCGCCACCGCCTCGGATTGTCCCCTGGTGGGAGCTTCCCGACGGGTGGCGTCACCGAGCAGCCAACTCCACGATGGGCCAACCAGGCGACCCGGCCAGTGTTCAGCCGAAGAGCCGCCGCTTCTTGCGGGACGCGGCCGGGTTCTCCCCGTGCAGCTCGCCGTAGTGGCGGATAGCTTCGGCCTGCTCCTCGGTGAGGTCGGTGGGCACCACCACCTGGACCTCAACCAGCAGGTCGCCACGGCCGCGGCGGCGCAACCGGGGCATTCCCTGGCGGTCGATCCTGAAGACGGTGCCCGGCTGAGTGCCTGCCGGGATCTCGACGTCGAGCAGCTCCCCTCCCACCAGGGGAACCTTGAGATCGGCACCGAGGGCGGCCTCGGCAAGCCCCAACCGGACGTGGTGGTGCAGGTCGTCGCCGCGCCGTTCGAACCGTTCGTCGGGGGCGATCCGCACTGCGGCGTACAGGTCGCCGGCGGGGGTGCGACGTTCCCCCGGTTCCCCGCGTCCGCCGAGACGTAGCCGGGTGCCGTGGTCGACCCCGGCGGGGATGTCGATGGTGATGGTGATGGTGTCGTCGACTCTTCCCCGACCGGCGCATGCGGGGCACCGGTCGGTGATGACCTCACCCCACCCCGAGCAGGTGGAGCATTCGGTGACGGTCATCATCGAGCCGAGGAAGGTGCTGCGAGCGACCCGCATCTGTCCGGTCCCGCCGCACGACCCGCAGCGGGTGGGGCTGCGGCCCGGGGCCGATCCGGCGCCGGCGCAGGCGGCGCAGGTGACCGCCGACCGGTAGGTGACCTCGCGGACCACCCCGGTGGCCGCCTCGTCCAGCGTAAGGTCGACGGTGACCGCCAGATCGCGGCCCTGGCGACGGGCCGGCCTGGTGGTGAAACCGCCGAACCCACCGACGCCCGCCCCGAAGAACTGCGCCAAGATCTCCTCCAGGGTTGCTCCTGAGGTGAACAGGTCGGTGCCGAAGCGCTCCCCGCGATCGTAGGCCGCCCGCTTGCCCGGGTCGGACAGCACCTCGTATGCCTGGGCGATCTCTCGGAAGCGGGTCTCGGCGGCGGAATCTCCGGGATTGGCGTCGGGATGGGTCTCCCTGGCCAGGACACGGAACCGGCGCTTGATGTCGTCGGTGGTGGCGTCCCGGGACACCCCGAGCACGTCGTAGTAGTCGGCCATGTGGGCTTCAGACCTCTTGGTTTGGTTGCGGTGGGATGCCGGCTGTGATGGAGGTGGTCACAGGTCAACCGCCCAGGCTGTCGCCGAGGCTGCCGCCGACCTCTTCGACGATGCGCATGGTGCGCCTGTAGTCCATCCGCATCGGACCGAGCACGGCCAGCCGTCCGGAGCCGTGCTCACCGGCTTCGTAGCTGCTGGACACGATGGCGAGATCGACGTCGGCCACGTCGATCTCCACCCCTAGCCGCACCGAGGTGCCCGGGGATTCGGTGTCGATGATGCGTCGCACGGTGGCCTCCTGCTCCAAGATGGCGAGGATGGCGTGGACGTGGGCCAGGTCCTGCCACAGCTCCACCAGCTGAGAGGTGCCCCCCACGTAGATCTCATTCGATGCCCGATCGGATCGCCCCAGCGCCGTGGCCACCGCAGCCAGCAGGGCGTGAACCTGGGGCGAGGCGGCGTCGGGGGCGACCGCCGCCAGCTGGGCGCCACCGTCGGCGACGGTGCGGCCCTCGTAGGCCATGGCGAGCAGCCGCTCGGCGTCGGAGAGTTGGCTCCGGTCCGGAACCGCCTCCGGTCTTACCACGTCCTGGGTGACCCTCCCCGAGCCGGTGACGGTGACCGCTAGCACCACCGCCCCGCCCAGCGACACCAGATGCAGCGCCCGCACCGTCTCCCCGGCGAGCCCGGGACCGATGACCACTGCGGGAAAGTGGCTTACCTCGGCCAGCAGACCGGTGGTCTCCTTGAGCACCCGGCTCAGCTCCTGGTGCACCTCGGAGAAGAAGGCGTTGATCCTGCTGCGGGTGGCGCTGCGCAGCCGGGCGGGCGAGGCGTGGTCGACGTAGAAGCGGTATCCGGCGGCGGTGGGCACCCGTCCCGCCGACGTGTGCGGCTGCTCGACGAACCCGTAGGCCTCCAAGCGGGCGACGTCGTTGCGGACGGTGGCGCTCGACACCGCCAAGCCGCTGCGTTCGACGATCGCCTGCGAACTCACCGGCATCCCGGTGGCGATGTACTCCTCGACCAGGGCCTCGAGGACCCGGGACCGGCGATCGTCAAGCATGGTTCCGAATTTAGCAGTCGTCTGCTGAGAGTGATAACACGGCCCGGCTCACCTCGTCGGTGAGTAACGGCCGGGCCACCACCAACCGGTCGTGGTGGCGAGCCAGCACCCCGGCGGCGGTCAACCGGCGGCCCTTGTGGGATCGTTCCAGCGTGTCGCCGATGGCCCCGGCGACGACACCGGCGCGGCGGCGCAGCCCCAGGATCAGCCGTTCCTGCTCCCTGCCCCAGGCTGGTTGGGTCTCGGCACCGGCACGGGGTCGGCGGCCTTGTTCGACGGCGTCCAGGTAGGCATCGAGGCGGCGCAGGTTGCGGGTGCGCACCCCGCTGCCGTGCCCGTGGGCACCCAACCCGAAGCCGAGGTACTCGCCCTGGGCCCAGGTGGCCATGTTGTAGCGGCAGGGGTGACCCGGCGTGGCGAAGTTGGACACCTCGTAGTGGACCAGCCCGGCTGCGGTGGCTGCAGCCAGCAGCAGTTCGTAGGCGTCGGCCTGGTGGTCCGGATCGGGGGCTGCCGCCAACCCGGCGCCAACCCGGCGCGACAGCTCGGTGCCCCGCTCCACGGTGAGGGCATAGCCGGAGAGGTGATCGGGGTCGAGACGCAACGCCGTCGCCACCGTCGCCGCCCAGCTGGCCGGGGTCTCCGCCTCCGACCCGTAGATGAGGTCGAGCGACACCGACCCGAGGCCGACGCGGCGGGCGCCGGCCACGGCAGCCGCTGCCATCTTCGGGTGGTGACTGCGGCCCAGGGCGGCCAGCACCACCGGGTCGAACGACTGCACCCCCAGCGAGACCCGGGTGAACCCGATGGCCACCAGATCCGCCCAGGCGTTCTGGTCCCAGTCTTCCGGGTTGGCCTCGATGCTGACCTCGGCACCGGGAGCGATCCCGAAACGCTCGGCAACGGCGTCGAGTACCCGGCCCAGCTGATCGGCGCTGAGGGCGGTCGGGGTCCCGCCCCCCAGGTTGACGGCATCAAGCGGCCCCCACGGCTCCTCCATGGCGATCTCGCCGACGACGGCATCGACGTAGCGGTCAGTGGGATCGTCGCTTCGTCGGGCCCACTCGTCGCCGGCAACCACGGCGAAGTCGCAGTACGGGCAGCGGCGACGGCAGAACGGGATGTGGACGTATGCCGACCGCCAGCCGGCGGCGGCGTCGGCCAGCACCGGATCGTCCGGTGAGGGCACCGCCAGCTCGGCCACCGGGGAGGGCGAGTGGTTAGGCCACGGGTTAGACATTGCTGGCCGCAGCGTCACTCGTCGATGCGCAGCGCCGAGATGAACGCCTCCTGGGGCACCTCGACGTTGCCCACCATCTTCATGCGCCGCTTGCCCGCTTTCTGCTTCTCCAGCAGCTTGCGCTTGCGGGTGATGTCGCCGCCGTAGCACTTGGCGATCACGTCCTTACGTTTTGCCTTGATGGTCTCCCGGGCGATGACCCTGGGCCCGATGGCCGCCTGCACCGGGATGTCGAACAGCTGGCGAGGGATCAGCTGGCGCAACCGGTCGACCATCGCCCGGCCGTAATTGAACGCCCGGGAACGGTGGACGATGGTGGAAAAGGCGTCGACCGGTGTCCCGTTGAGCAGGATCTCGACCTTGACCAGATCGGCCTCCTGGTAGCCGCTGGGCTCGTAGTCGAGCGAGGCATAGCCCCGC
Organism: Acidimicrobiia bacterium; assembly: GCA_013695075.1. Classification (GTDB taxonomy): domain Bacteria; phylum Actinomycetota; class Acidimicrobiia; order Spongiisociales; family UBA5794; genus JACDBE01. The sequence goes on along the minus strand of JACDBE010000207.1, from coordinate 7,748 downwards.
GTCCGCGACTTGAGTTGGTCGAAGAAGTCGAACACCACCTCCGCCAGCGGTATCCGGTAGTGCAGCTCCACCCGCTCGGGACCCAGATAGGTCATGTCCCCCATCTCGCCGCGGCGTAGCCGTACCAGCTCCATCACCGTCCCCACGAACTCGGTGGGGGTGAGGATCATCACCCGCACCATCGGCTCGGACACCGAGGTCAGCCGGACCGGATCGGGCAGGTCCTGCGGGGAGCGCACATCGAGCACCGAACCCTCGGTGAGGTTGGCCCGGTACTCCACCGACGGCGCCGTGGCCACCAGATCGAGGTCGTACTCCCGCTCCAACCGTTCCCGTACGATCTCCATGTGGAGCAGCCCGAGGAACCCGCAGCGGAACCCGAACCCGAGCGCCCGCGATGTCTCCGCCTGGTACACCAGAGCCGAGTCGTTGAGACGCAGCTTCTCCAAGGCCTCGCGCAACCGCTCGAAGTCATCGCCCTCGGTGGGAAACAGTCCGGAGAACACCATCGGCTTCGGTTCGCGGTACCCGGCAAGAGCGGTGACGGCTCCCCTGCCGGCATGGGTGATGGTGTCACCGACCCGGATCAGGTCGATCTCCTTGATCCCCGAGATCACGTACCCCACTTCACCGGCGCCCAGCCGCCCCCCCGGCGACGGTGACGGGGTCAGCGTCCCCACCTCATCGGCCGTGGCCGTCTCGGCGGTGGCCATGTACAGGATCTGGTCGCCCCTGGCCAGAGTCCCGTCGACCACCCTGACATGGCACACCACCCCCCGATAGGGGTCGTAGTACGAGTCGAACACCAGGGCCCGCAGCGGCCCAGTAACATCGGCGGTGGGAGCTGGCAACCGGGCCACGATGGCCTCCAGCAGCTCGGGCACCCCGGCACCGGTCTTGGCCGACACCCGCAGCACGTCGTCGCCGGAACCGCCGATGACACCCACGATCTGATCGGCCACCTGGTCGGGCTCGGCGGCGGGCAGGTCGATCTTGTTGACCACCGGGATGATGTCGAGCCCGTTCTCGATGGCCAGATAGGCGTTGGCCAGGGTCTGGGCTTCGATCCCCTGGGTGGCGTCGACCACCAGGATGGCACCTTCGGCGGCTGCCAAAGACCGCGACACCTCATATGAGAAGTCGACGTGACCCGGGGTGTCGATCAGGTTGAGGGCGTATCGGGCGCCATTGGTGGCGGTGTAATCCAGGCGTACCGCATTGGCCTTGATGGTGATGCCCCGTTCGCGTTCCAGGTCCATGGTGTCGAGCAGCTGGTGGCGCATGTCCCGCTCAGCCACCGCGCCGGTGAGCTGCAGGAATCGGTCCGCCAGCGTCGACTTGCCGTGGTCAATGTGGGCGATGATGCAGAAGTTGCGGATGCGCGCCAGGTCGGTCATGGCCCTGCTGTCTCTGGGGTCTCGCCGCCCCTGATCGGGGTGGCGGGTGCGCGGCGGGAGGGGTCGGACGCACCGGATTAGGGCATTGTACCGGGGGACGGGTGTGGTAACCTTGCGTCGTTCCCGTCCGCAAGAGGTTTGTCGCCGCATGGCCAACATCAAGTCGCAGATCAAGCGCAACCGCCAGAACACGGCACGGCACGACCGCAACAAGGCGGTTCGCTCCGAGCTGAAGACCCGCTTCAAGTCGGCGCTGGCCGCCGCCGAGTCCGGAGACGCCGACGCCACCGCCCAGGCGGTGCGCACCGCCCAGAAGCGGATCGACCGGGCCGCCGCCAGCGGTCTGGTACACAGGAACACGGCTGCCAGGCGCAAGGCCCGACTGGCTCGCCTGGTAGCCGGCGAGTAGCCAGAGACCCAGCGAACCGCTCGCCGCGCGTCGTCGGCGACCGACCCCAGGAACCCTCCCATGACCAGTTCCAAGACGTGGTTGACCCCTGCCGCTTATCAGAAGCTGCTCGAAGAGGTGGAGTACCTCGAAACCGAGGGCCGGAGCGAGATCGAGCGGCGCATTGCCGACGCCCGCGACCATGGCGACCTGCGGGAGAACGCCGAGTACGACACCGCCAAGAACGACCAGGGGATGATGGAGGCCAGGATTCGCCAAATACGGTCCACTCTGGCCAGTGCCGACGTGCGCGAGATCGAGGACTCGGGCCGGGTCGAGGTGGGAACGGTGGCCACCGTGGTCGATGACGACGGCGACGAGATGGAGTTCCTGGTGGCCCCGGCGGAGAACAAGATCCCCGGGTTGCTGCTCGCCTCCCCTGACTCCCCGCTGGGAGGTGCCCTGCTCGGCGCCGCCCCCGGCGAAACCATCACCTACCAGGCCCCCGGCGGCACCTTCACCTACAAGGTGCGAGCCGTGCGAGTGTACGAGGGCTAGGGCCACTTCCCATGCTTCCCATTTCCCCTCCCTCTGGGAGAGTGGCTGCGGGGCAGCCGGGGAGGGGATGGCGTCGGGCGCGGTAGGCATCCCTCCCCTGCTCACAGAATCCCGCCCCGCCTCCTTTCGGTCGGCACCCCTGCCCAAAAAGGGAGGGGAAAGAGAAAGGGAGGGGTAGCTTGTCGCTGAGGATCGCAGTCAGCGGGTTGCTGCTCCGTACCACAGGCTGAGGGCTACGGTCAGCCGCTCCAAGGTCACCCGGTGGGTCGCCTCGGGGGCGGTTTTCAGCTGGATGTCCGCCCTGGCCAAGGCGGACAGTGCCCGCCGCAGATCCTCGGGACGGGCCCGCCGGCTCGCCTTCCACACACGTTCGGCCGGCCGACCCCGGGTGGCACCCGATCGGTCCAGGAACGTCTCGTAGTCGGGGGCGGCGGCGGCGATGGCGCGGCGGCGGAGATCGCCCTGGAGGAAGGCGAGGAGTTGCAGGGGATGGCCGTGGAGCAGGAAGTCGGCGAGCCGGCGCAACGCCTCGCCGGTGCGTCCGGCGGCCACGGCGTCGCTGTAGTACCACATAGGCTCGTCTGGCCGGTTGCGGAAGCGGTCGGTGACGGCGTCGGCGGTGATCGTTCCCCCGTCGACGGCGAGCTGATCGAGTGCCTGCGCCAGCGCCGCCAGGTCGGACCCGAAGCGCCGGATGAGCGCTGCCGCCGCCCCATCGCCGAGACGCAGCGAGCGCTGCCGGGCGGCGACGCCCAGCCAGTTCGCCGCAGTCCGCTCGGTGACGGCCGCCACCTTCACCTGCTCGGCGCCACGTTGCAACGCCCGGTCGAGCACCGCCAGCAGACTCCCCGCGGTGAGGAACACCACCGTCACCGTCCCGTCGTCGGGGACGGCGACGATCACCTCCGCCAGCACCTGAGCCTCCGCCTTCTGCAACTGGTGGGCGTCGACGAACAGCACCCCGGTGGCCCCGCCGAACAGCGAACCGCTCTGCAGCGCCGGGATGGCGGAGGCCACCGGGGTGCGGACACCGGCGTCGTCGGTGCCGTCGCCGCTGCCGCGACCGGGCACGTCGATACGGGTGATGTCGGAGATCCCCCGCCTGGCAAACGCCTGGTCGGCGGCTTCGAACATCAGCTCCCGCTCCCCCGGCCCGCACTGCCTGGGACCTGAGACGACCACGATCGGCTCCATCGGCCGAGCGTAGCCCGCACAACCCTGCGCCCGAATCACCCCACGGGGTGACGGGTGAATGCCCACCTCGGGTGACGACAGCGAGGGCACCGAGCCATACGGTGATCTCATGTCTTCGAAAGGACCCGACGTGAACAACCTGCTGCCCCAACTCTCCCTACACAAGCCGGCCGCCCGCTGGCTGGGCTGGGCCTCCGCCGTCTTCGCCGTGTCCGGCCTGGTCCACCTCGGGGTGCTGCTGGTCTCTGGGGGACCATGGGAGGGTGCGGTGTCATACCGCAAGCCTCTCACCTTCGGGATCTCGTTCGCCGCCCTGCTGTGGACGCTGGGATGGATCATCGATCGGCTCCCGGCGCGGCCTCGGTTGGAGACGGTGCTGGCGACCACCCTCATCGGATCGAGCGTGCTCGAGGTGGGGCTGATCACCATGCAGGCGTGGCGAGGGGTCGCCTCCCACTTCAACGAGGCAACCGGCGGCGACACGCTGGTGTGGGCCGTCATGGGCATCAGCATCGGGGTGATGTCAGTGGCCTTCCTGGGTCTGGCGGTGTGGGCGGTCATCGAGCGACCGCAGGACCCAGCCACCCGTCTCGCCGTGCTGGCGGGCCTGGCGATCTTCTTCACCGGTCTCGGCCTGGGCCAGTGGGTCGTCAGCCTGGGAGTCGCCTACTTCGGGGCCAACGACCTGGTACCCGACACCGTCGTGACCGGTGGGGCCGGGGTCGTCAAGTTCCCCCACGCCACCGCCATGCACGGGCTCCAGGTGTTCATCGGGGCTGCGATCCTGTCCGGTTCGGGCAGCCTCGACGCCCGGCGCCGTCTCGGCGTGGTGCGGATGGTCGTGGCCGGTTACACCCTGTTCGTGCTGTGGTCGATCGTGCACACCATGGCCGGTCGGGCACCGACCGACCTCGCCGGCATCGAGCTGGCGATGGCCGCCGCTGCTTGTGGGCTGCTGGGGGTCGCCGCCGCCCGGGTGGTCAGCGCCTGGCGGTCGCACCCGGTAGCCGCCGCCGGCGTCGGGGTTACATTGCGGTGACCCGACCCCGAGCGACGGTACCGAGTGTCCACCCTGACGCCACAGCTCGTCACCCCACGCACCATCGCAGTCAGCCGGCGAACCCAGGCGCCCGGTCGGTGACCGGGCGTCTGGGTTCTGTCGACGATCATGCCGGTCCGGGGCGGGGCGGACCGGCAGGCAACGGCGCGCTCAGGATTATGGGGGTGCAGGTCCCCGAGCTCCTACTCGCCGGCGTCGCCACAACGCTCATCCTGCTCGAGGTCCTGACATTCGATCCGGGCGAACCCGTGCTGGCTCGGGTGCTCGCCGGGGCGATGGCCGGGCTCTCCCTGGCTCTCATCCGACGTCGCCCGTTGACCGGCTACCTGATCAACGGATCGGCGGTGCTTGCCCTCATCGCCCTCGGGCACCCGTCCGACTTCTACCAGTGGACCAACCTGATGGCCATGATCGGGGTGGCGACCCGGCTCCCCACCGACCTGCCTTGATCTCCCTGACGATCGGCTGGGTCGGGGTGATCTCCTACTTCGTCCGCTTCCCGGAGGAGGGCAACGCCGTGCTCGCCGGAGCCATCGTGGCCATCTGGACGGCGGCGTGGTTCGCCGGCCGGGCCCAGTACGCCCGGGTCGTCGGCATGGAGGCCAAGCACCAGGGCGACCTGGCCCGGGCGGCGCTGGCCGCCCAGCAAGCCAGGGCCGAGCTGGACACCGAGCGGAGCCGCATCGCCCGTGACCTCCACGACATCATCGGCCACGCCGTCAACGTCATGGTCATCCACGCCGGTGCCGGCAAGGGGATGAACGACGCCGACTCCGACACCCGGGCAACGTTCGAGACCATCGCCACCACCGGCCGGGCCGCCCTGGCCGATCTCGACCGGATGCTCGGCCTGCTGGAGGGCGGACCAGAACGCGCCCCGCTGCCCGGCATCGCCCAGCTGGCCGACCTGGGCGCCAGCATCAGCGGCGAGGCGCTCTCGGTGCAAGTCACCGTCGACGGAGACCCGGGTGCGGTCAGCCCCGGTGTCGGGGTCGCCGTGTACCGGGTGGCCCAAGAGGCGCTGACGAATGTGCTCAGGCACGCCGGGGCCAGCCGGGCGCAGGTGACGGTGGTCATCGCCGACGAGGTCACCCTCACCGTCACCGACGACGGGCGGGGCGGCCCGCACCGTCCCGGTCGGGGGCTGACCGGGATCGGGGAGCGGGTGGCGATGCATGGCGGTTCGGTGCGCTTCGGGCAGGGACCTCGTGGTGGCTTCGAGGTGTGGTGCCGGCTGCCTTTGGGCTCGACCGGATGATCCGGGTGGCCCTGGTCGACGACGATCACCTGGTTCTTGCCGGGCTGCGGTTGATCATCGAGCAGACAGACGACCTGGAGGTGGTGGCCACGGCGAGCGACGGGGTCGAGGCGATACGGGTTGCCACCGACATTCGCCCCGATGTGGTGCTGATGGACGTGCGCATGCCCAACCTCGAGGGGATCGAGGCCACCAGGATGATCACCGGGACCGACCAGCCACCCAAGGTGTTGATCCTCACCACGTTCGAGCTCGACGAATACGTCTTCGAGGCGCTGCGGGCCGGTGCCAGCGGCTTCCTGCTCAAGCGCATTGAGCCCGACATGCTCACCGACGCCATCCGGGTGGTGGCCGCCGGTGAGGCACTGCTGTCGCCATCGGTGACCAGAAGGCTCATCGAAGCGTTCACCAGCAGGCCCCCCGTGGCCTCGGCACGCCTCGGCGACCTGACGGACCGCGAGCGCGAGGTATTGGAGCTGATCGCCCGCGGGTTGTCCAATAGGGAGCTGGGCGATCGCTTGTTCATCTCCGACAACACCGTCAAGACCCACGTCAAGCGGGTTCTCAACAAGCACGATGCCCGCGACCGGGCGCAGGCGGTCGTCATCGCCTACGAGAGCGGCCTGATGTCCTGACAGTATGGGTTTGGGCTGGTGGCTGGCGGGTACCCGGACGGTGACACGGCGTACCGCCTCCGGAGGTAGCAATGCAAGGCAGCGAAGAGTGGCGCAAGGTCGGCGATCAGTTCTCCACACTGACGGAGCGACTCCGGGAGCACTACAAACTCGCCGGCGACGAAGGCGATGTGACCGGGTCCGCCCAGGACCACTCCGGGGCTGCCGAAGAAGAAGTCAAGAACGCCATGCGCACCCTGGGCGACGCCTTCGATCGGGTGTTTACATCGGTGGGCAACGCCATGCGCGACAGCGAGGTGCGGGCCGAGGCGAAGGAGGCAGCCGGATCGGCGATCACTGCCCTCGGCGCCACCCTCTCCGATCTGGCCGGCGAACTGCGCCAGATCATCGGCCGGACGACCGAGCGGCCCGATGACGCCGCGTCCGGTGGCGACACCGCCGACGACACGGCGTCCGACGGCGACTGGGCACCGACCAGCGACACCGCGGGAGACAGGGCATCGGGCTACGGCAGCATGAGCACCACGCCGGCGAGCGACACCGCCTCGGACGCCACGGCCTCGGAAGGCACAGCCACCGACGGCCCACCCTCGGACGGCCCGGCCGAGGATGCCGTGACCTCGGGCAAGGACGCAGAGGGCGAAACGGACCCGGGCGTCACCTGGGACAACATGGCCCCGGACGAGGAGTCCTCGGGACAGCAGGCGTCGGGGATGGAACCTCCTGACACCACACCCGCGCCGGCGCCTACCACCTTCCCGCCCGACCCGGCACCAACCACGCGCCCTCCCGACCAGCCACCCCCAACGACACCGCCCGACCCGGCGCCGACGACAGTCCCCCCCGAGCAGCCGCCTTCCACCACGCCTCCCGACGAGACACCCACCACGTTCCCGCCGGATGAAAACCCGGCGGAGGAGCCGGCGACGGAGATGCCGCCGGTGACACCGCCGGAGAAGGACCTTCCACGCTGACCGTCTTGGGCTGGCGGCTGTTGCCGCCGGTTCCGGGGCCCCAGCCCCAACCGCCGCCGCCCGTCAGGGTGGCAAAGCACGGCAAGGACACAGCGGCACCAGCACGTCACCGTCGTTGAGCGTGGTGCGGATCGAGGCACCGGCGGTGGCCAGTGCATCCAGCACCTCGGGGGTGGGATGGCCGAACCGGTTGTCACCGACGCTGATCACCGCGACCGAGCCGACGGTCTCCTCCAGCCAACCCAGGTCGGTAGTTGAAGACCCGTGATGGGGGACCTGGAGGA
>JACDBE010000206.1 GCA_013695075.1 Acidimicrobiia bacterium | reverse complement strand
GGTCGAACGCTATCTGGAGGCGGCACCGGTCGACGGGCCGCATCTGGAGGACGCCGCCGCCTACGTCACTCGCTATCTCGGTGCCCGCGACGACGACCCTGGCGGCATCGACGCCGCGGTGGCAGCCCGGGGACGGGAGGAGTCGGCAGCTCTTGGTGAGGACCCGGCAGCGCTGTTCGCCGCCACATTCGCCCGGGTGGTCGCCCGGCTCTACACCGTCGACCCCGATACCGTCATCCCCACCGCCTGGGCGTCGATCCGCATCGACGACTACCTGCGCACTCGGGTGATGGAGTTGGTGCTGCACGGGCTCGACCTGGCGGCTGCCCTCGACGTCGACTGGGACCCGCCGGCGGCGGCACTGGCCGACACCCTGCTCCTGCTCACCGAGGTCGCCATGCGCCGCGGCCACGGCGCCGACCTGGCCCGGTTGCTCGCCGGCCGCCCCGCCACCGCCGCCGTGCTCCCCGTCATCCGCTGAACGCAGTGTTGCCGGGGGCGACGGGAACCTCCCGCCCCTGGGTGGTGTAAAGATGTCGACACTCACAGGAGGATCCTCATGCGTCGTATCAGCCTGGTTCTCGGCACGGTGCTGACCGCCCTGGTGCTCGCCGCCCCGGGGCTGGCCGGCGGTGGGGGCTGCCACGCCGAAGTTCAGTCCGAAGCCTCCACCACCACGGTGCGCATGCAGGGCAGTTGCTTCACCCCGACCATCGCCAGGGTCACCCCCGGGGATACCGTCACGTTCGTCAACGACGACCCGGCAGCGCACACCGTTACCGGCGCCAGCGTGCTGTGGGGTTCGCTGAACCACCTCGCCAAGTCCGGCACTATGGAGGCTGCCTTCGACCGGCCCGGCGTCTACCCATATGTGTGCATCCTTCACCCCGGGATGATCGGGGCGGTAGTGGTCGGGGACGGTACCGCCGCCCTGGCGGCCGGACCGGAGCCGGCGGCAGCCCTGGTCGACGACGACCCGGCCGCCACCGCAGCGACGGACAGCCCGGCCGGCACCGATTGGGCGCCCCTGGCCTTGGGGACTGCGCTCGGCGTGGGGCTCGCCGGAGCCGCAGTGACGCTGACCCGCCGCACCACCCGCAGGTAGCGACCCTCCGTCCCTTCTCTTGTTTCCCTCCCTTGTCTCTTTCCGGGCATCACCCGCATCGACTGATCTCGGTCGGCTTGCCTGAGCCGGCTGGTGGGGGCGCTGGGATCCCGCCGATCCGCCAACGCATTGCCGATGGTTGCGCCCCGAGTCAGCCTCCGTCCCACAGTTCGTCGGGTGTCTCCCCCGGCGCCGACCCCAGCTCCCAACGGTTGGACCGCTTCTCGAACCGCCACCACCGGCCGTCGTGGCCCAGCCGCAGCTGGACGCCATCGACGACCAGTGCGTTGCGGTCGACGCGGATGCGACCCGCCGGGATGCCGGCTTCGACCAGACGGGTGCGGGCCTCGGCCATGGTCACTACGTCGGGTTTCCAGCGGGCTTCGGCCATGGCTCGAAGACCGTCCGCCCCGGCGTGGCGCCAGGCGGATGCCCGACGCAGCAGCTCCCGGGCGTCGACCCCGGATCGCTCCACCAGCGTGGCCCACCCGGGCGTGCCCAGTGCGGTGGCGGCGCGGCGGGCCAGATCGGCATCGAGGTCGAGTGACAGAGCGGAGCTGGCGTCTCCGCATGACATCCGCCAGGCCCGGTCGATGGCGTCGCCGGCTACCGCCGCCAGCCCGGCGGCGGTGAAAGGGGCGTCTGCCGGGGGGTCGGCCGGCCACACCGCCAGCCGGCCCGGTCCCGGCCGCACCGGTGGCGGGTGTGGGAGCTCGCCGACCCGCCGCTGCCAGGCCTCCCGTGCCGTCGCCCCTCGCTCAGCAACGGCAGCCGCCTCCACCACCGGTGCCGCCACCTCTGCTGTCCCCGGGCTGCGCCGCCGGCGGAGCTCCGCCATCACCATGTCCCGGGAGCGGCCGCGCAGCTCGAGGAGATCGAACGGGTCCCGGTCCAGCTCCACGGCCACCAGGTAGCAGACGGCGGCGGCGTGCTTGCAGGGGTCGGCCCAGTCCGGGCACGAGCAGCGGGGGCGCAGCTCGCCGGCGACGGGGAGCAGCTCCACCCCGACGGCAGTGGCATCCTCGACGATGCCCGGGTCGAGCTCGCCATCGAGCAGGGCGGCGGCGTGCACCGCCTTGGCCACCACGGCGTCGAGGAAGCGGTCCCACTCCGGGTCGTCGAGCTGGCGCACGGTGACGATCACCCGGTAGGGCCGAATTCGGGTGCCGTGTACCCGCGCCGTGATAAGCCCGGGCGACAGCACCAGATCCTCCACGTGGCCGTGACGGGCATAAATCCGACCTCGCGGCAGCCGATTGGGATCGAGTCGGGCACGCCGCTCCAGGGCCTCGATCCACGCCGCCCCCCACCAGGTGGTGGTGAACTTCACTCGGCGACGGCCCGTCATGCCGTCTCCCCGGCCAGCGCCACCAGAGCGGCGAGGTCGTCGTCGCCAAGCTCGGTGATCCACCCCTCGCCACCACCCACCACCGCCTCGGCCAGCCCCCGCTTGGTGTCGAGCAGGGCGGCGATGCGGTCCTCTACGGTCCCCTCGCACACCATCCGGTGCACCTGGACAGGCCGGTCCTGGCCGATGCGCCACGCCCGGTCGCTGGCCTGGTCCTCGACGGCCGGGTTCCACCACCGGTCGTAGTGGATGACGTGGGTGGCCCGGGTCAGGTTGAGGCCAGTGCCGCCCGCCCGCAGCGAGATGACGAAGGCGTCGGCCTCACCCCGCTGGAAGCGATCGACCATCTCCTGACGGGCTTTCAGCGGGAGCGATCCGTGAAAGAACAGGGTGCGCATGCCCCGCTCAGTGAGGTGGCGCTGCAGGATCCGCCCCATCCTGACGTACTGGGTGAACACCAGGGCGGCGTCGCCCTCGGCGCCGATCACCTCCAGGAGTTCGACCGTCGCCGCCAGCTTTCCCGACCTGCCCGCCACCGGACCCGGTTGGTCGAGGTATTGGGCGGGGTGGTTGCAGATCTGCTTGAGGGCGGTGAGGAGGCGCAGCACCAGACCGCGCCTGTTGATCCCCTCCGCCTCCCGAATCTCGGCCAGGGCCTCCTCCACAACCGCCCGGTACAGCGTTGCCTGCTCGCTGGTGAGCGGCACCACCCGGTCGGTCTCGGTCTTGGGGGGCAGCTCGGGGACGATGGCCGGATCGGACTTGCGCCGCCGCAGCAGGAAGGGCCGCACCAGGCGAACCAGGGTCTCGGTGGCCTGCGGGTCCCGGTGACGCTCCACCGGCACCGCCACCTCACGGCGGAAGGTCTCCAGCGGCCCGAGCAGACCGGGAGTGGTCCAGTCCAGGATCGCCCACAGCTCGGTGAGGCGGTTCTCCACGGGTGTTCCGGTCAAGGCGAACCGGACGGGGGCGGCGATCGTCCGCATCGCCCGGGCGGTCCTCGCCAGGGGGTTCTTGATGGCCTGAGCCTCGTCGGCCACCACCAGTCCCCATTCCACCGCACCGAGGGTGGCCGCATCGCGGCGCACCACTCCGTAGGTGGCCAGCACCATCTCCCGGTCGGCCAGGTCATCGAGCGACCGCTCCCGTCCATGGAATCGCCGCACCGGGACCTCGGCGGCGAAGCGCCGTGCCTCCCGTTCCCAGTTGCCGATCAACGACGCCGGGCACACCACCAGCATCGGCCCGGGTGGTTGTCGGGAGAGGTGGAGGGCGAGCACCTGCACGGTCTTTCCCAATCCCATGTCGTCTGCGAGCACCCCCCCGAGACGGAGATCGGCCATCTCCGCGAGCCAGGCCAGGCCCCGCAGCTGGTAGGGGCGCAGCGTGGCCGACAGCCCGGGCGGCGCTTCCGCAACCCGTTCCGGGGTGAAGGCGTGCAGTCGCTCCGCCAAACCGGCCAGGGGCCCCTCCACCTCGACGGCGACCCGCTCCCCGTCCACCTGTAGCTCGCCGCCAAGAGCGGCCGCCAGGGCGGCGCCGCCCCCGATCCGGTGGCGTCGACCGAGGCGTGCCAGTCGGGCGGGATCGGCCCGCACCCAGCGGCCCCGCAGGCGGACCATCGGCCGCTTCGCCTCGGCGAGCACGGCCAGTTCGGCGGCGGTGAGCTGCTCGTCGCCGATGGTGGCCTTCCATTCCAAGATGGCGTCCATGGTGAGCCCGGCGCCCCTGACGGCGGCGGGTGTGGGGGTGGTGATCACGGGTCGCCATGCCACCGGTGCCAGCATCTCGGCGGGCCACATCACCTGGATCCCGGCCGACGCCAGATCGTCGGCGGCGGGGCCGAGCAGATCGGCCACCTCCTCGTCATCGAGTTGCAGCCGGGCGGGACGGGCTTCCTGGAGCAGCCTCCCCACCGGCGGCCAGGCGCGGGCGCCGCGGCGCAGCGCCACGAGCAGGGTGCTGTCGACATCGCCGAACCGCGCCATCACCGCCTGCGGCATCGTCCACAGCTCGGCCGCTTCGAGGACCAGACTGGGGTCGGCGCGGCTCTGGATCACCACCGTGGCGGTGAAGGGTCCCTCCCCGTCGGAGGGCGGCTCCAGCCGCAAGGCAATCGCCGCCTCGTCGCTGGCGTCCCGCAGGGTGGCGAACCACCCGGCGGCGACATCGACCGGCGTCCCCTCGGAAGCGGCGAAGGCATCGTGGCCGGCGATCGGCGGGGCGGCGGCGGTGCGAGGAAGCACATCGGCCACCGCATCGGCAAAGGCGTCGACCAGACCCTGCGGCGACCACACTCGCAGCGGACGGGACCCCGGGAGGGGTACAGCATGGGCCGCCGGCGGCAGGGCGGCGCTCAGTCGGCGGCGCCGCTCCACGTCGTCGGGATCGAGCGGAGCCAGCCGCCAGGCATCCAACCCGGCGGCGGTCATCGACGGCATCAGGCGTCCCCGGCCCGCCAGCTCCACCGCCAACTGCGCCGCCACCGACCACGCCCGCACCGACGGTGTCACCGCCGCCGTGGCCGGCAGCTCGACCAGCGGGTCGATGGCCTCCGCCAACCGGAGGCGGCGCACCGGCATTCGCCGCCGGCGCACCACGGTGCCGGCAGGCAGCGCCAGCTCCATCTCGTCGTTGGCGGCGTCGACCTTTCCGTCGGCTCGCCACAGCGCCAGCCACCCGTCCCTGGCGGGCTCGGCGGGGATGAAGGTGGCCTCCACTAGAGGATCGGCGAACACCGATCGACGGTAGCGGCTGTGCCCCGGCGCCCATCCCGGACCCGCCCCTCCGTGCCGGCGACGCCCCGGATCGATGGAACGCGTTCGTCGCCCGCACGGTGCGCCCAACCTGACGGATGGTCAGGCGAGGCCGGCGTCGACCAGGACCTCGGCCATGGTTCGAGCGGAGCGGATGCCGTAGTCGGCGTAGCAGTTGTTCATCAGCAGGTTCACCCGACTTGCCGACTGGAGCATCTCCCGCACGCTGTCCACCCACTCCTCCAGCTCGGGACGCTGGTAGTCATAGCGGAACCGCTCGGCGGCGCTGATTCCCTTCTTCTCCCAGTTATCGGCGTTGCGCCCGTGGAACCGCACCTCGGCGACATCGGCGGTCACCGCCGCCAGTGGAGGCACCGAGGACTTGAACCCCTGCGGCTCGTCCACGGCCACAAAAGTGAGATCGTGCCGATCGAGGAACTCGATGGTCTCCTCGCGATGCTCGTCGTCGAGCCAACGGCCGTTGCGGAACTCGACCGCCAGCCGGTAGTCGGGAAGCTGGGCGGCGGCCCACTTCAGGTACCCGAAGTTGGCCCGAGACGGGTAGGCGTACGGTGGCAGCTGCATCAACACCGAGCCCAGCTTCCCCGCCGAGTGCAACGGCAGCAGTGCCTCCCCGAACCGGGAGAAGGCATCCGCCTGCACGTCCCGGGGCAGGTCCCGCAGGTAGACGTTGTTCTTTGCCGCCAGCTCGGCGGGCAACGCCTCGCGGAAGTCCCTCCACAACGCACTCGGCGGGGTCGGATGGTGGGTCAACAGCCGAAACGCCTTGACGTCGAACACGAAGTCGTCCGGAGTCCGCTCCACCCACAACCCGGCAACCCTCTCCGCCGGAGGTGCGTAGTAGGTGGCATCGACCTCGACAATGGGGAACCGATCGGCGTAGAAGCCGAGCCGCTCCTCCGCCGACATGTTCTTCTCTGGGTAGAACGAGCCGGCCTCGATCAGGGTCTTGTCGGTCCACGAGCACGTGCCCAGGAACACGCCCTTGTCGGCCAGAGCGTGGACTGCATCGGTGTCGGCCATGACAGGGAGTGTGGCAGCTCTCGCCGCCGGGGAGCCGGTAGTAACGCCCGCCGAGGACGGGACAGGGCAGAATGGCTGCCGATGCAGGCTGGTGATAACGGACAGGATCTGTCCGCAATCGCCGCCACAGTTGCGTGTCCTCGACCCAGGAGTGAGCCGATGCAAGTCATGGAGTGGTTGCTCGATGGGGATCCCTCGATCCGCTGGCAGGTGATGCGTGATCTGATCGGCGAGCCCGACGAGATGGTGGCCACCGAACGGGCGCGGGTCGCCACCGAGGGCTGGGGTGCCCGGCTGCTCGCCCAGCAGCAAGCCGACGGCGGATGGAGCGACGTCGAGGAGCCCAAGATGTTCGTCGAAACCCCCGACGGCTCAGCCACCCATGCACTGGTGTTGCTGCGGGACATGGGTCTGGACCCAGCCAGCGAACAGGCGCAGCGCTCCGTGGCCCTGGTGCGGGACAAGATCACTTTCTACGAAGGGAACCAGCCCTTCTTCACCGGTGAGGTCGAACCCTGCATCAACGGCAACGTGGTGGCCTCGGGTGCCTACTTCGGCCAGGACGTCCAGGGTGTCGTCACCCGGTTGCTCGGCGAGCAGCTCGACGACGGAGGGTGGAACTGCGAGGCGGAGCGGGGCTCGACGCGGTCGTCCTTTCACACCACCATCTGCGTCCTGGGGGGACTGCTGGAGTACGAGCGAGCCACCGGTGGCTCGGCCGAGACTGCCGCAGCCCGCCTCAGGGGCCAGGAGTATCTCCTCGAGCGCCGCTTGTTCCGGTCGCTCTCCACCGGTGAGGTCATCGACCCCGACTGGACGTTGTTCTCGTTCCCATACGGGTGGCACTACGACGTGCTGCGTGGCCTCGACTATCTGAGGAGCGCCGAAGTCGAGCCCGACGATCGTATCACCGAGGCAATCGAGTTGGTGGTGAACAACCGGAGCGATGACGATCGCTGGCCGTTGCAGAACCCATATCCCGACGAGCTTCCCTTCGACATGGAGCGAGCCGACCAACCCAGCCGCTGGAACACGCTGCGCGCCATGCGGGTGTTGAACTGGGCCGGCCGTGGCGGATGAACTTCCCGATGTGGTCTGCAGGCCGGCCAACGAGGCGTCCTGCGACGACCTCCAGGCTGTGGTCGGCGAACGCGGCGACGCGGCGACGTGCCAGTGCCAGCGTTTCAAGCTGCAGCCTGGCGAGGCGTTCCGCTCGTTCCCCCGGGAGGAGCGGGCCATGCGGCTGCGCCAGCAGACCGACTGCGGGCACCCGGAGTCGGGCACGACGAGTGGCCTCGTCGCCTACGTCGACGGCGAGCCGGTCGGCTGGTGCGCCGTCGAACCGCGCACCGCCTACGCCGGCCTGCTGCGGGTCTTCCGGGTGCCTTGGGATGGTCGCCACGAGGACAAGACCGACGACAGCGTGTGGGCGGTGACCTGCTTCGTCACCCGACCCGGCTACCGCGGTCAGGGCGTCAGCTACGCCCTCGCCCGGGCCGCCGTCGCATTTGCCCGAGACCGTGGCGCCCGTGCCATCGAGGGCTACCCGATGATCGTGCCTCCAGGACGCCAGATCACCTGGGGAGAGCTTCTCGTCGGCACGCGCAGCATCTTCGCCGCCGCCGGATTCACCGAGGTCAGCCACCCCACCAAGCGCCGAGTTGTGATGCGCCTCGACTTCTGAGCGCCGGCCGCGAACGCGGCACCGCCGAGGCATCATGAGCCTGGAACGCATCACTCAGTTCGCGCCGCTGCGCGGCGACCGGAGCTGGGGTCTGCCTCGAGCCCGATCACAAGGACGGTCGGCTCAACAGTTGTATCGCTTGTGCCAAGGGCCGAGGGGTCCGGTGGTGTCGGCAAACACGCCGACCTCGCCCCACGCCCCGGCAAAGGCCTTCCAGGGTCGATCACGCAGCGGCAGCAAGTACTGGGAGCTGTCCCATTGGGGTCCTCCCCCATCGGTCTGATCTACCCCCAACGTGCCATGCGATCCCGCTGAGGCGTAGGCCGCATGCGAACCCTTGGCCACGTAGGCGACGATCCGATCGCCGCGCTCAGGCTCGAGTTCGGACCGGTCATAGAACTTGGCGCGTCCATGGGCAGCCAGATAGGCACCGATCAGCGTGCCGTTCTTGACCACTGCGGTGGCGTGCTCCCAATCACCCTGGTGATTCTGTGCGGAGGGTCCGTCGTTGTATCCGAAGAACCACCAGTACTGGATGACGACGTCGGCGCCCTTGCTGCTCGCACAGGTGTCTTGTTTGGCATGAACGAACACCGGCACGCGTCCCGTGGGAAACCGGTCACCACTCGGCTCTCCGCGAGGCTGCAGGAAGACGTTGAAATCGTCCCCACTGTTGTCGTCGCGCGGCCTTCGGTTCTGCCCGTCGGAGTGGACGCCGAAGCTGTCGATGAAGGCGACCGGGATGTCGTAGTAGTTGCGGTGGTGGCTGTTGTTGGTTCTCCACTCCTGCGCCGCCTTGGTGTACCCCTGATCGGACTGAAGCCCGCGGTGATGGCGGAACCGTGAGCTCCTCAGGAACTCCATCGGGTCCATCGGAAAGTACTCCTCGCCGGAGTGCAGCTGCACCAGCGGCGCAAACCGCACGATCTCGTCCCACGATGCCACCGGGATCACCCCGGCACCGACCGGCAGCTCGTCGAGGTTGTTGAACACCTTCTGGTCGCGATAGGTGCGCAGGTACCTGCCGGATGGGCCATCGACGACCTGAACCCTGGTATCACCCAGGTCCGATCGCACGAGGTAGCGGTGAGCTCCCGACTCGATGTCGGCGATCACCTCAGGCACCGAGCGCGGCGACCAGGACTCATCGGGATTGCACAGCGCCGTGATGTCGCCATCGGCGTTCTTCAAGGTCTGCGTCACGGGCCGGTCGGCCATGAGAACCCCCGGAACCGCGGGAACTCTACTGTCACCGGCGTCAGCCCGGCACCCAACACGGTCCGGATCCGCTGCGTCGCCCGCAGCAGCTCCTCGACGACCCTCCTGCCAGCCCGGTCCCTCGGCGACTACGGCGGCCCAGACCAGGAACGGATGCAGCGCCGGTGGCGCGGCAGGTCGGCCAAGAACGCCAGCGCCACCTCCGGTGGGACCGGGACCTCCGTGCTCATCGTGAAGCTCCGTTCCTTATGCCTTCCGTCATGTCCTCCCGCCGGCCTACGATCCGCAGATGACGCTCATCCAGGTCGCGCAGCATGCCGACGACCTGTCGCGGGCCTCCGCGTTCTACGCCGACCTGCTGGGCGTCGCGCCGTCGGCGACCTACGACCCGCCGGGCCTGGTGTTCTTCGACGTCGGCGGGGTCCGGCTGCTGCTAAACGTCGAAGCGCCTTCGGCGCTCCACTACCTCAGCGTCGCCGGCATCGAGGAGACGGTGGCGCGGCTGCGCACAGCCGGCGTCGCCATCGAGAGCGAGCCCCACCTCATCTTCGGCCACGACGACGACACGCTTGGTCCAGCCGGCACCGACGAATGGCAGGCGTTTCTGCGCGACTCCGAGGGCAATCTGGTAGGTCTGGTCGAGCAGCGACCCCGGGGGTGAGGGCCGGCCATCGCACTCGGATCTATCTCGGCGACGCCGAACTCGAACTTCTCGATCGTGCCGCCGAAGCGACAGGGGCTCGCGGTCCGAGTGTTGATTCGACGAGCCGTTCAGCGGATACGGCGAGACGTCGAAGGTGGACAGGCTGCGCGCCCTCGGGGCCAGTGCCGGGTCCTGGCGCGATCGTGGTTTCACCGGCGCCGGTTATGTCGACACCATCCGTGGGGATCTCGGGGACCGGCTGCGGCGCCTCGGACTCGAATGAATCTGATCGACACCACGATCGCCATCGACCATCTCCGAGGCCACGAGCCGGCCACAGCGTTGTTGCGGGAGCTACTACCGGCGACAAGATCTTGGCAGCGAGCGAACTCGTCAGATTCGAGCTTTCCAATGCTGCCGAACCTCGAGGTCGCCTAGAGGGCCAAAGTCCTGACCAACCGCCCGCTCTCACCAGGTCGGCGCCGGTGGGGACCTCATCGGAGCACGCCGCTACATTCCCCGGCGTGGACGTCATCGCCTACCTGCTGGACTCCGACCCGGCGATTCGCTGGCAGGTGCTGCGTGATTTGACGGATGCCTCCTCGGACGAGGTCGCGGCCGAGCGCGCTCGGGTGGCAACGGAGGGTTGGGGGGCACGGCTGCTCGCTGAGCAAGCCGAGGATGGGTACTGGGATGGCGGGGTGTATCGGCCGGGCTGGGTGGACGAGGAGCGCCCGTTCTACGACGCCTGGACGGCCACGCACCCGTCGCTGCAGCTGCTGCGCGAGTTCGGGCTCGATCCGGTCAGCCCTGAAGCGAAGCGGGCCATCGGGCGTGTCCGGGAGGGGGCGCGGTGGGATCACGCCGGTGAGCGGTACTTCGACGGCGAGGTGGAATCCTGTATCAACGGCGGCGCCCTGGCCAACGCGGCCTACTTTGGCGAGGGCGGCGACCGCATCGTGGAGACACTGCTGGCGACCCGGCTTCCCGACGGGGGCTGGAACTGCTGGGACGAGGACGGCACGAGCCGGTCGTCGTTCCACTCCACGATCTGCGCCCTCGAGGGCTTGTGGGAGTGGGAGCAGGCCACCGGCGGTACCGCGGTGGCTACAGCGGCCCGTGTCGAGGCCGAGGAGTATCTGCTGGAACGGCGCCTGATGCGACGTCTCTCCACCGGCGAGCTCATCGACCCGCGCTTCACCATGCCGTCCTTCCCGATGCGCTGGTATTACGACGTTTTGCGGGCGCTCGACTACTTCCGACACGCACGTCCCGAGCGCGACAACCGGTGCGCCGAGGCCGTCGAACTGATACGCGGCAAGCAGCTCCCGTTCGGCCTGTGGAAGCTCGAACTCACCCACCAAGGCCCGACACTGTTCGACATGGAGGCCGAACACGAGGGCTTCCCCAGCCGTTGGATCACCCTCAGGGCGCTCCGTGTGCTCACATGGTGGGCCGGGCCAACGGCCATGATCACCCGGAGCTGAGACCAGCGCTGGAGCTCGCGACCAAGCGTGTTGAAGACCGGGGCCAGACGCCAGCCTCGTTGCTCGGCGTCTCGTCCATCGACCTCGAGATCTACTGCGACGCTCCGACGGTCGAACCGGGGTTCACCCTTGTGAGCGAGCTGGCCAGACAGCCCGCGATCTGGAAG
>JACDBE010000172.1 GCA_013695075.1 Acidimicrobiia bacterium | reverse complement strand
GACGACCCGTCATGTACACCGACGTCGCCCCCGACCACAGCGGAAAGCTGAGGGAGTTGCCCAGCCCGTAGGCGTGGAACATCTTGGTGGTCGAGAAATGGATGTCATCTGCGCTGGTGTCGATGATTTCCTTGGCATACGTGTCGCAGGTGTGCCACAGGTCGGCGTGGGTGTGGACGACCCCCTTGGGTCGTCCCGTCGAACCAGAGCTGTACAGCCAGAACGCCATGTCCTCGGGGTGGGTCTCGATGGGATCGATCTCCTCCTCGGCAGCCATCCACTGATCAAGGCTGTGCGCGGCGACGTCGGAGGCGCCGTTGGCCACGATGAGAGCAACCTCGCTACGAGCGGCGACGAACGGCTCCACCTTGTCCAGGAAGGGGGCGTCGACCACGACGGCGGCGGCATAGGAGTCATCGAGGAAGTAGGCGAAGTCATCGGCACGGGCCAGAAAGTTGGCGGGAATCGGGACCGCTCCGACCCGCATCGCTCCCAGGAAGGAGGCAGGAAAGGCGGGAGTGTCGTCGAGTACGAGGAGCACCCGGTCCTCCCGTCCGATCCCCAATTCGGAGAACCGGCAAGCAACGGCGCACATCTGACGGAAGAGCTCCGCGAACGCGACCTCCGAACCATCGTCGGTGATGGCGGCCACCTTGGTCGCTCGGCCGGCTTCCAGATTGGCGTCCAGCAACGTGGAGACGTTGGTCCCTCGGGCCATGGGGTTGCTCCTCGGCTAAGACCTGACCATGCGGTCAGTGAAGCGAGATTACCATCGCCGTCCTTGCCCTTCCTGAACCTGGACCAGACCGAGATCGAGTACACCGTGATCGACGGTGATCCGCCGTGGCTCGTCTTCCTCCACGAGGGCTTGGGCTCGATCGAGCTGTGGCGGGGATTCCCCGATCGCGTGGCCGAGGCGACCGGGCGGAAAGCCGTCGTGTACTCCAGATCCGGGAATGGTTGGTCGTCATCCCTGTCGGGACCACGCCCCCTCGACTTCATGCATCACGAGGCCCTGGTCACCCTCCCCGCGCTCCTCGACAGCCTCGACATCGAACGACCGTTCCTGGTGGGCCACTCCGACGGCGCTTCGATCGCGCTGATCCTCGCCGGGAGCGGCCACCCGGTGAGGGGAGTCGTGGCCATTGCGCCCCATGTGTTCGTCGAGCCGGAATCGATCGCCGGGGTGGCGGCGGCCCGGCACGCCTTCGCCCAGGGGGATCTGGCGGAGAAGATGGCTCAGTATCACCACGATGCCGCCGCCACCTTCTTCGGTTGGTTCGACGTGTGGGGGAGTGTCGCCTTCCGCCGCTGGAACATCGAGCCACTGCTGTATGGGATTGCTTGTCCGGTGTTGATGATCCAAGGCTCCGACGACCCGTACGGGACCGTGGCCCAGCTCGATGCCATCGAGACAGCCGTTCGAGGCCCTACCCGGCGGCTGTGGCTGGACGGGAGCGGACACTCGCCCCATCTCGACTGTCCGGCCGAGGTCCTGGAGGCTACGGTGGCCGCCATCGATGGCGAGCGATTTGCCGGCTTCATTGACTGACCGGTCAGTCACGGCTTACGCTCGCTCCCCGTCCCGTCCGCCGCAGCGCGACCGAGACCCGAGGAAGCTAGGAGGACCGATGATCCAGAGGATCAGACGGCTGATGGCCCTGCTGTCGGTGGTGGCGATGGTGGCGGCCTGCGGAGGCGATGAGACGGCGGACACCACCTCTCCGTCCCCCGAAGCCCCGACCGAAACCAGCGAACCAGCCGAGACCACCACCGAACCCACCGGGACGTCCGAGGCCACGGCGTCCGATGAGCCGATCCGGATCGGGACGCTGACCTCCCTGACCGGCAACTTTGGTCCCTGGGGTGTACAGGTGACCGACGGGATGCAGCTCGCCGCCGCCGAGATCAACGAGGCGGGCGGGGTCGACGGTCGCATGATCGAGCTGGTGGAAGCCGACGATCAATCAAACGCCGAGGAGGGCGCCGCCGCCCTGGAGAGACTGATCGAGGCAGAGGGCGTTGTCGCCGTGGGTGGCATCATCTCGAGCGACGTGGGTCTGCAGACCGCGCTCCTCGCCGAGGAGCTGGCGGTTCCGCTCTTCCTGGTCAAGGCCGGGTCGGAGGCGATCCTCACCGCCGACAGTAGATATACATTCCGCACCTGTCTCCCGGCGGCTCCCATGGTTGCCGGTCCCATCCTGCAATACGTGCAGGACGAGGGGCTCACCCGGGTGGGGGCCATCATCGCCGACTATGCCTGGGGTCAGGCGATCAACAGCGCCCTGCAAGACACCTTCGCTGGCGCCGAGGGCATCGAACTCGAGATCGCGGTGGCTCCGGTGGGCGAGACCGACTTCACCACCTACCTGCGCGGGTTCGAGGCGCTCGACCCGGAGATGATCATCGCCACCGGTCACCCGCCGGGCTCTGGCCCGATCACCGCCCAGTCGGCCGACCTGTACGACGTCCCGGTCACCGGCTCCTACACCCCCCGCTCCCTGGTGGCGGGCGGTGTGGGCGAAGCCGCCATCAATCGCTATGCCGACTTCGGCTGTGCCGACGTGACCAGCACCGAGTATCAGGATCTGGCCCGCCGCTATCTGGAGGCATCGGACAACGTCTTCTTCGAGGACGATGCCCTGGCCGGCTACGGCATCGTGACGATGGTGGCCCAGGCGGTCGGCGAGGTGGGAGACGATCCCACGGCCATCGCCGAGTACCTCCACGCCACCACCTTTGACATTCCCGGCTACGCCTTTGACGTGTCCTGGACGGAGTGGGGCGAGCTGGCGGCGGCCACGATCGCCTTCGACGTCATCGGCCCGGGGCCGGCGCCGGAAGGAGTGAACGATGCTGGCGATTGGTATCCGGAGAGACTGAGCCTGTCGGAACCACTCGAGCCATACCAGCCCTGAACCGGGATGAGCCTGCTGTCGGTCGACCGCCTGGAGAAGCGCTTCGGCGGTCTCCCGGCGGTGGACGGAGTGAGCTTCGCGGTCGACGAGGGCGAGATCCTGGCCATCGTCGGCCCCAACGGGGCCGGTAAGAGCACCCTGCTCAAGGTCATCGGTGGGTTGGAGCGTGCCACCGCAGGGGTGGTGACCCTGGGCGACGAGCCCATCACCGGGCTGAGCCCTCATCAGATACGGCGGCGTGGCCTGGCCATGGTCATGCAGACCCCGCGATCCTTCTCCTCGATGACAACCATCGAGAACTCGGTTCTCGGCGCCATGTTCGGGGGTCACACGGGACGGCTCTCGGAGAGGGAGGCGGTAGCGCGCGGCCGCGACGCGCTGGCCTTCGTCGGGCTCGGGGCTCGGGCCCGGCATCCGGTGGGGACACTCAATCTCCACGAGCAGCGATTCCTGGAGCTGGCTCGTGCCCTGGCCGGTCGACCTCGGATCCTGTTGCTCGACGAGGTGATGGCCGGGCTCAACGACACCGAGCTGCGAAGCTCGATCGACATCGTCCGCACCGTGCGCGACCACCTGGGCATCACCGTGATCTGGGTCGAACACGTCATGAAGGCGGTGATGAACCTGGCGGAGAGGATCCTGGTCCTCAACTTCGGAAGGGTGCTGGTGGACGGCGACCCGCAGCAGGTCATGCGCCACCCCGAGGTGATCGACGCCTACCTGGGCACCGCCCGTGCTTGAGGTTTCGGGCGTTGCGACAGGTTATCTGGGCGAGAACGTCATCTCCGGAATCGACTTCACCGTCGGTGGGGGCGAGGTCGTGGCGATCATCGGATCGAACGGCGCCGGCAAGACCACGCTATTCCGGGCGGTGTGTGGCCTGCTCCGACCCACCGCCGGTACCGTACGGTTCGAGGGGGAGCCGATCCATGGCTGGCCGACGCATCGCATCTCCCGTGCCGGGCTCGCCTTCGTCCCTGCGGAGAGGCACCTGTTCGCCTACATGTCGGTCAAGGAGAACCTGGCACTGGGCGCCTATCCACGCCGACCCCGTCCCGTCGATCTCGATCTGGTCGTGGAGTTGTTCCCCCGGCTGGGGGAGCGATTCGCCCAGCGTGCGGGAACCATGAGCGGCGGAGAGCAGCAGATGCTGGCGGTGGGTCGGGCGCTCATGTCGCGGCCCCGCCTGCTCATGCTCGACGAGCCCACCACCGGTCTGGCACCGAACCTGGCCGATGCTGCCTATCGGGCGCTGGCCACCCTGCGCCAATCTGGACTGACGCTCCTCGTGGCGGAGCAACAGGTGCCGCTCGTCCTTCGGCTGGCCGACCGCGGTTACGTGCTCGAGAACGGTCGGATCCAGATGGAGGGCTCTGCGAAGGAACTGGAGCAGGATCCCGACGTCCGCCGCGCCTATCTGGGGGTGACGTGACCGCCGGTTCTCCGGGCTCCGGTAGGTACCGAGATCCATCCGTGGATGCACCGCGGGGCCGCGGGGGTTGCGAGTGATCGCCGTGCTCCTCGACGGGACGGCATTGGGGCTCCAGTTCGGTCTGCTGGGCGTGGGGCTGACCTTGGTCTACGGCCTCGGTGGGATCCTCAACCTCGCCTACGGGCAGATGGCGGTGATGGGGGCGATGGTGGTCACGTTGACCATGAGAGCCGGTCTCCCCGCCGGGTGGGCGGTGGCGGTGGGGTTGCTTACGGTGGGAGCGCTCGGCCTCCTGCTCGACGCCACCATCATGCGGCCCGTCTATCGCCAGCAGGGCGAGCACCGGGTCCTCCTCTCCCTTCTCCTCACCCTGGGCGTGGGGATCGTGATCGACGGCCTGCTGATGTGGCGCTATCCCATCGGGTCGCTCGGGCTGGACATCGGAGGTGCCGCTGTCGAGATCTTCGGCGTGCGGATGCGAACCGGGACGCTGCTCGCCTCCGTCATCTCGGTGACGACGGGGGGGCTGATGCTTGCGTTCCTCCGGATGTCCACCCTGGGCAAGGCGATCCGTTCGGTGATCCAAGACGAGGAAGGCTCCCGCCTGGTGGGGATCAACCCGGCTGCGGTACGCCGTCTCATCTTCATCCTCAGCGGCATCCTGGCCGGCCTGGTGGCTGTCACTCGATCGATGACCTCTCCGGTTGGTGTCAACGCCGGGATCGACTTCACCATCCTGGCGCTGATCGTTGCCGTCGTCGGCGGGCTGGGAAGCATCTCCGGTGCGTTCGTCGCCGGGATCCTCCTGGGCATGGTCTCCACGGTGAGCGCTTTCTACATCGGTCAGTACATCACCACGATCGTTCTGCTGGCGGCGGCGGCGGCCACCATCCTCCTCCGTCCCACCGGGTTGCTGGGGAGGAACACGTGACGGCCACGGCGACCCGCACCGGTTCCTCCCGGCCCTGGGTGAGCGCCTTGGCTCCGATCCTGGCCGTGCTGGCCCTGCTCGCCCTGATCCCGCTGTGGCTGGGGGATTCTCGGCTGATGATGGGGTTGGCCGTGGACGCCCTGCTGTTCATGGCATACGCCGTCGCCTTCAACGTCATCTTCGGTTGCACCAACCAGTTGTTCCTGTGCGTGGGCGCTTTGGCCGGCGTCGGTGGCTACACCTCGGTGGTCCTTGCCGACCGGGTCGGGGTCCCGCTGGCAGCCGGGATCGTCCTGGCCGCGTGCCTATCTGCCCTGCTCGGCGGCCTGTTCAGTTGGGTGGCGGTCCGCCGCTCCCTCGATGTGATCTTCACGGGCATCGTGACCCTCGCCTTCTCGCTTGCCTTCTTCAACCTGGTGCTCGGCCAGCGAGAACTGACCGGCGGCGAGACCGGTCTCAGGGTGGGTGCCGGCACCGGGACCTTCCTCGCCGAACGCGTCCCCGCCTACTACGTCTTCCTGACCGTCGTTGTCGTGTTCCTGATCGTCTTTCGCGTTCTGGAGCGGACGCACGTTGGGTGGGCGTTCCGGGCCTTGAAGGACGACGAGGTAGCCGCCGAGCTGGCAGGCGTTCACGTGGCCCGCTACCGCATCCTCGCCGGGTTGGTGGGTTCCGCGATGTTGGGCCTCACCGGCGCGCTCTACGCCCACCACTCCGGGTTCATCAGCCCTTCGACCTACGAATTCGGCCATGTCGACGTCCGGGTGCTCGTCATGCTGGCCTTCGGTGGCCTGGGCACGTTGCTGGGACCCGTGATCGGCTCGACGACGTTCGCCGTTCTCGATGAGCTGTTGATCGAGTTCGGCCGGTTGCGCGAGGTCGTGTACGGCGCTCTGATCGTGGTGATGTTCCTCGGCTTCAAGCAAGGGGCCGTTGCCCAACTGTCGGCGCTGTTGGCGCGGTGGTGGCCAGGGACAGAACGACCCACCCTGCCCCCCGAATCGAGGTGACGTTGCGATGAATCCGCCCTTCCGTGCCG
>JACDBE010000298.1 GCA_013695075.1 Acidimicrobiia bacterium | reverse complement strand
TCGGTATGGCGCTGGCCCGTTACATCGGGCGGGCCCGGGTGGGCAACGCCGGCAACCACACCGTGGGCAGCCGGCTCGCCTACGCCGTCGGCAACCCGCTGTTCTTCCGGGCGCTCAAAGAGCGCATCGGGCTGCGACGATGCCGTTGGGCGGGCTCGGGTGCCGCCGCCATCGCTCCCCAGGTGCTGGAGTTCTTCATGGGGCTGGGGCTGCACGTCTCGGAGCTGTACGGCATGACCGAGAACACCGCGGTGGCCACCGTCAACTTCTACGGCAGGGTCAAGGTGGGCACCGTTGGCGAGCCTTACCCCGGCATCGGCTTCCGGCTCGACCCGGACACCAACGAGATCCAGACCAGGCACGAGGGCTCGTTCGTGGGCTACTGGAACAAGCCGGAGGCGACCGCCGAGGCCTTCACCGAGGACGGGTGGTTGAAGACCGGCGACGTGGGGGCCTGGGATGGCGACCACGTCAAGATCGTCGACCGCATCAAGCACATCATCATCACCTCCGGTGGCAAGAACATCTCCCCCTCCGAAATCGAGAACAGCCTCAAGGCGTCGCCTTACGTCAAGGAGGCGATGGTGATCGGGGACGGGCGCAAGTTCATTACCGCCCTCATCGGGATCGAGCTGGATTCGGTGGGCAACTGGGCGCTGCGCAAGCGCATCCCCTACACCACCTACCGGGACCTGTGCGAGAAGCCCCAGGTGATCCAGCTCATCCAGAAGGTGGTCGACGACACCAACTCCCGGTTGGCATCGGTGGAGCAGATCAAGCGGTTCCGCATGATCCCCAAGGAGTTGGATCACGAGGACGGCGAGCTCACCGCCACCCAGAAGCTGAAGCGCAACGCCATGGCCGAGACGTTCAAGGATCTCGTCGAAGAGCTGTACGCGTGATCCCGTCCTCCCTGGTGGTGCTGGCCCAGGTGTCGCCTGCGGTGGAGAAGCTGACGGACGCCATCACCAACGGGCTCTCCCTCGGGGCTCTGTACGCCCTGCTGGCGCTGGGGTTCGTGATCATCTTCAAGGCCAGCCAGGTGGTCAACTTCGCCCACGGAGCCATCGCCGCCATCGGCGCCTACTTCACCGTCTACTTCGTCACCGTTCTCAACGTCCCCGGTAGGTGGCTGCCCGGTCTTCCCGAGGGCGTGCGGTGGGGCGTGTCGGCGCTGTTCGCCATTGCCGCCACCGCCGCCCTTGGTCTGGTCATCGAGCGGGTGACGCTGCGCCCCATGGTGGGCAAGCCGCTGTTCTCGGTGGCCATCGTCACCATCGGGCTCGACATCGTGGTGCGAGGCGTCACCAACGACTACATCAGCACCAACCCCCGGCCCCTCGGGGACCCGTGGGGGATCGGGGTGTTCGTCGCCGGCCCCATCAACATGGCGCATACCGAGATCGCCACCATCGCGGTGACGCTGGTGGCGCTGGGGCTGGTGGCGCTGTTCTTCAGGAGCCGCTACGGGGTGGCGATGCGGGCCACCGCCTTCGACCAGGAAGCCGCCATGGCCCAGGGGATCTCGGTAGGGCGCATCTTCGCCATGGCGTGGGCCATCGGGGCCGCCCTGGCGGCCCTCGCCGGCATCTTCGCCTCGCTGTTTCCCCGCGGGGCCGCCGGCGTCACCCAGAACGTCACCGCCTTCTTCGCCTTCCGCGCCTTTCCGGCGATCATCGTCGGCGGTCTCGACTCGATCCCGGGTGCGGTCGCCGGGGGCTTCATCATCGGACTTGCCGAGTCGTTCGGGGGGGCCTACCTGGTGGGTGCCACCTGGTCGTTCCTCGGTTCCGGCTTCGCCGGGGTGGTGCCCTACCTGGTGATGATGGTGTTCCTGCTGGTGCGGCCGTACGGGTTGTTCGGCACGGCGGAGATCCGGCGGGTATGAGGGGTCGTCCCAACCTCTACGTCTCGTACCAGGAGGAGCAGGCGCTGCTGCCCACCTGGACCAAGCGGGTGGTGCTCGCCCTGTTCGCCCTTGGCGCCGTGTTCATCCCGCTGGGCGGCGCCATCGAGGTGGGGGAGCGGGTCATCCAACCGTTCGGGTTCCTCGCCGACGGCGACTGGCTGCGCATCCTGGGTCTGGTGGCGATCACCGCCGTCGGTGCCCTGGGGCTCAACATCCTCACCGGGCTGGCCGGCCAGGTGTCGCTGGGGCACGCCTTCTTCATCGGCATCGGCGCCTATACCGCCGCCGTGCTCGGATCACCTGCGGCCGAGGCGGGAGTGTTCGCCGCCCGGTGGGGTGCCGGGCTGCCGGTGTGGGTCTGGCTCCCCGCCGCCGGGATCGTCGCCGCCGGGGTGGGGGCACTGGTGGCGCCGACGGCGGTGCGGGTACGTGGCCTGTACCTGGCGTTCGTCAACCTGGGGCTGGTGTTCATCGGGGAGTGGATGTTCCGCACCTTCGTGTCGGTGACCGGGGGCTCGCAGTCGGGACGCGGCTTCCCTCCGCTCAACCTGCGGCTGTGGGGGATCGCCCGCGATGGGCAACCGGCCACCGGCCCCGGGCTCGACCTGGCCAGCGACGGGCCCACCTGGGCTCCGCTCGCCTGGCTGGACTGGCTGCTGGGACCGTTGATCAACCTGCCCGACGAGATGTCGGGCGAGGTCAAGGTGTACCTGGCGCTGACGGCGATCGCCGCCGTCTTCGTGCTGCTCGCCAAGAACCTGCAGCGCACCCGCATCGGGCGTTCCTTCATGGCGGTGCGGGACCGGGACATCGCCGCCGAGGTCATGGGGGTGGCCGACGCCGCCGCCAAGACCAAGGCCTTCGCCATCTCCTCGTTCTACGCCGGGGTGTCCGGTGCCCTGCTCGGTTCGTTCGTGGGACGGCTGATACCGGAGAGCTTCGGGCTCGACCTGTCGGTGCAGTTCGTGGCCATCATCCTCATCGGCGGGGCGGGGACCGTGGTGGGAACGCTGCTGGGCACCGTGTTCGTGGTGGTGCTGCCCCGGCTGGTGCAGGACTTCTCGCTGTGGCTCACCGATGCCGTCGGTGAGGGTGGGTTCCTGGCGGGCATCGCCGACGCCGTGGTCTCCACCGGTTCGGGGGACTTCGGCATCGTGGCCACCTCCCAGGGGGTGACCCCCGGGCTCAACGTGGCCCAGCTCAACTTCGTGCTTTACGGGGTTTTGATCATCATCTTCCTGATCTTCGAACCGCTCGGGTTGTACGGTATATGGATTCGAATCAGGAACTACTGGAAGGCATGGCCGTTCACGTACTGAATCGATCGGGATCAGCAGATCCTCCGGCTGGAGCCGGAGGCAACAAGAAAGG